>CAMTXX010000001.1:0-20058 GCA_947085825.1 uncultured Nitrospira sp.
CATATATTTACAATGGATGGTGTTGAAGAGATACTCAATTTACAAGCTAAAGGCGCTAAAGCCAAACCGTATCAGGTTAAACAGGTTCGTAATGTAATAGTAAAATATAAATTAGGAGAAAAGGAAAATGTGTAAGTATGAAGTAATTATTTACTGGAGCGTAGAGGATAAGGCTTTTATTGCTGAGGTGCCAGAGTTGCCAGGCTGTGCAGCAGATGGCGCTACCTATAAGGAAGCACTTGCTAATGTTGAAGTAATTATTAAAGAGTGGATTGCAACTGCAAAAGAATTAGGACGCCCTATCCCCCAGCCTAAAGGCCGATTGGTCTTTGCATAAAAAAGAAATTTAATGTGCCTAACAAAAAAATCCAGCGGATGGCTGATAGCCACCGCTGACTTTCACCGTTCCCCCCTCCGCTACGCTCCGGGGGGAATGCGGAGCTTGGTCGCGTTAACCCTAAGCCAAACTGCCAATGCACAAAAAGACCGGGCTCACGCACACCTGCCGGAAACACACGATTTACCATATCAGACACATGGCGCAAACCCAGTTTTAGACACGGCGGGATCTGCCGCAGAGTTCTTCATGATTACCTTTAAATATTATTCATATCCTTTTGTTTTATCAAGATAATATAAGTTCTTAATCTCGCTGGTTTATGCCAGCTTCTTCACCATCTCAGTAACCGGAATAGCAGCCAGGGTAATGAGTTGAACCGAGCCTCTGGATCCTAATTCAAACGACATCTTCATTACTGTCTCATTATCTTTTGCTTCAACAATATTCACAAAATCATAAGGCCCGAGAACTGCGTACTGTTCTTTTACTTTTATTCCCATCTTTGCCAATTCCTTATTTACCTCTAAAATACGCTTAGGGTTCTCCTTAATAGTCTTTCTCCCCTCGTCAGTCAAGGTGCTCAAAATCACATAGGTTGCCATACTTTTCTCCTTTCTTTTTAGTTATTAATGCTTCTTGTTTATACTTATACTCCCTTTGCCTTAGATTGTCAATTATTTATTGGCACATCTGAATTTTTCAAATTCATTTCTTATCGAATATTTCCCTGATTTTCCTCAGCATCTCTTTTGGCAAGACCGGTTTTGATATATAGCCCAGTCCCTCTTGAAGCAACCCTTTCTTCTTCACAATATCAAAGGCATAACCGCTCATAAAAAGGGTTTTTATGCCGGGGGCCGTTTCCTTTATTTTATCGTAGGCCTCTTTGCCGTTCTTCTTGGGCATTACGACATCAAGCAGGAGCATATGGATATCGCCCTTATTTTCATTGAAGGCCCTGATTGCATCTTCCCCATCCACGGCCTCTATGACCCTGTAACCTGCCCTTTCAAGCGTGGTTTTTAACAGTCCCCTTATGCTCTCATTGTCCTCTGCAATAAGTATTGTCTCTGTCCCGCCCGCAGGAGCAGGCAGTTCTTCACCTTCTTTCCTTAATATCTCTCCCTCAGTCTCAGACAACGGCAGATATATCCTGAATGTTGTGCCCTTGCCCGGTTCGCTATAGACATTGATGTAACCGTTATGCTGTCTTATGATCCCGTAAACCGTGGAGAGACCGAGGCCTGTCCCCTTGCCCGGTCCCTTTGTTGTGAAGAAAGGCTCAAATATCCTCTCCTTTGTCTTCTCATCCATGCCTATGCCTGAATCTGAAACCGAAATAAGGGCATACTGCCCCGGCTTGCCGTAACCCGCAGCCTTTACAAATTCCGTGTTCAGTTCCTTAACGCCTGTGCTTATTGTTAAGATGCCCCCATGAGGCATGGCGTCCCTTGCATTGACGGCAAGGTTCATCAGCGCCTGTTCTATCTGCCCGCTGTCCGCCATTATCAACAGTTCCCTTTTATCATGGATTATTGACAGTTCAATATCCTCGCCAATGAGCCTCTCCAGAAGGCCCTCAGCCTTTGCCGCTATATCGTTAAGCTTTACCACCCTCTGTTCGCTTTTCTGTTCCCTGCTGAAGAGAAGGAGGTTCTGGACAAGCTTTGCCGCCTTCCGGGCAGAGGCCTGGATTACCTCCACATAATTTCTCAACGGATCGTCCTTGGCCATCCCGTCTTGCAGGAACTCTCCGTATCCCATTATCGCTGTAAGGATATTGTTAAAGTCATGGGCAACACCTCCTGTCAGTGTACCGATCGCCTCCATTTTCTGGGATTGGCGGAGCTGGCCTTCAAGCCGCCTGCGACTTGTGATGTCGCGCATAACAGCGGTAAAAAAATTCTCCCCTCCTGCCTTCCATGCAGCCAGAGAAAGTTCCAGAGGGAATTCACTGCCGTCTTTTCTCAACCCGGTCAGTTCTGCTGTTTTCCCGATAAGCTTCACTTCTCCTGTTGAAAGCAGCCGGTACATTCCATGCTTATGCGCTTCGCTAAAATGTTCAGGAATTATAATGGCAACAGGTTTCCCAAGGACATCATCCGCGGAATAGCCGAAGACAATCTCAGCGCCATGGTTCCACGAGATGATGTTTGCGTCTTTATTGACTGTGATGATAGCGTCGTTTGCGGTATCCACTACCGAGCGGAAATGCTCCTCGCTTTTTTCAAGCTCGTTCATTTTTCTCTGTAGATCATTATAATATTCCCTGATTGTCGCGCCCATCTCATTATATGCGGAGACAAGACGGCCTATTTCATCATCGGATTTTACAGGCAGGTCATGCTGAAAACGGTCATTCTTAAACAGCGCCATGGAACGGCTGAGGCTTAAAACCGGGTCAATTACAAGGCGGCCGACCATGATATTTACGATTATAATTAATAGAAGCGTTATAAGCGCTGCTGCTGCAATATTGGTAATAACAGCTTGATTGAGGTCTTTCCGCATCTGAACTGCTGATAATACTATTCGCGCAAAACCAATAGATATGGCAGGAGAAGTCCCGGAAGGTTTAAAGATTACAGGCATATAAAAATCAAAGCTGTTATTAACCCTTCTATAGAAGGGCCTGTCGGAACTTGCAAGGTATTTTTTTGCCTCAGGATTTGGAGAGGTATTCAGTTTTTCAAGGGGATAAGCGTCTATGGCAGACCATACAATATCATAGACCTGCACTAATTCAACATCCTCTGCCTGAACAATATAGGAGGCTTTCTTGAGGAGGTCGAGGTTTTCCGCTGCCATCCCCTCCTCTGCGGTCTTCGCAAGGGAGTAAATTAAGGCCTTGCCCCTTTCTATTAAATTGTTTTCTATGCTGCGTGCATATGCAGACACAAATAGATAGGTGCTTATAAGGCTTGCAATAACAAGCGCCGATGTCAGAAATATTGAGGCCTTTGCCCTTAAGGACAGGTTCATTTTTTTACATCCATAAGTGATACAACTCCTAAGGAACTGATAAGCTGCTGCCCCTCTTTGCTTAAGGTAAAATCAATGAAATTTTTGACTTCAGGTTTTGGCTCCTTGCCCACCACGATAAAAAGAGGCCTTCTAAACGGATATTTATCCTTTGCTATATTTTCCTTTGTCGGAGACACGCCGTTGACCTTTAACATCTTGACATTCCTTTTCCTCGCGCTTGAGAAACCGACAGTTGCAAATCCTTCCGGCGTTTTTTCCACCATCTGCTCTACAATGCCTGTTGATGCAAGAAAGGTAGTATCAGGAGTAACAACAATCTCTCCCCCTTTCAGAACTAATTTCTTTGTTGAATCCTCAACTCCGCTCAGTCCGGCTTTAGGCCTTGAGATAAAGAGCTTTATCGGCGATTTACTGCCTTTCAACTGACTCCAGTCGGATATTTTGTCGCCATATATCGCCCTTACACTGTCAGGCGAAATATTATTTAGGGGGCTTGATGGATGCACTATAAAGACCAATGCATCCCACGCAACCTGTATAAACTCTAGATCTTCGGGGTCGTCTGCGCTTTTGACCCTGCATGAGGCTGCAAAATCAACCCTGCCTGCTTGTAAATCCTCCAATCCTACCACGCTGCCGCCGCCCCTGACCAGAACTTCTATGCCCGTCCGTTTCTTATACTCTTTGACAAGGTCCGACAGATAGCCGACATTGCTCACAGAGCACCCGCTTGCCGTGATATGCTGTGCTGAGGCGATAATGGGCGCAATCGGCAGTAATAATAAAAACACCAAAATTAATGCCCTCGTAAAAAGTCTAATTTTCACACGGAGGCGCAGAGGACACGGAGACAACCTATTGATAATAAATAGTTTTTCTCTTTGTGACTTCGTGGCTTTGTGTGAGACCAGTCTTTTTACGAATGTATCAAAAATTGAAAGGTAAATATGCGCCGGTCTTTTATGTGTTTTAATCAACATTGTCAGTACCCTCCTTATTCAAATTTTATAAAAAGTGGGGCGGTTTCTCTATTTTACCATCACCCTTTAAAGCATGCCAGATTGGGGATATTGCTGCATTTTCTACTCATACCTCAACGCATCAATGGGGTTAAGTAAAGACGCTTTGTAGGCAGGATAAAATCCGAAGAACATTCCCACAAAACCTGAAAAACCGAAAGCCAAAAAGATAGAAAGAGGGGAAACCACAGTGTTCCACCCTGCCAGCAGCGACAATATTTCTGAGACTGACACGCCAACGATGATTCCAGTAACGCCGCCGATAAGGGAGAGGATGAGCGCCTCTATGATGAACTGAAGTCTGATGTCCCAGGTCTTTGCTCCGATCGCCATTCTGATGCCGATCTCCCTGGTCCGTTCCGTGACCGAGACCAGCATGATGTTCATGATCCCGATGCCTCCCACCAGAAGGGAAACCGAGGCGATGGCTCCAAGCAAAAGGGTCATCACCTTTGTCGACTGCTCTGCAGCCTGCATCATCTGGGTAAGGTTGCGCACCGAAAAATCGTCATCCTGCTTTTGCCCTATATGGTGTCTTTGTCTCAGCAATTCAGTTATCTGTTTCTCAGCTGCAGGAAGGTCTTCTGCGCTGTTTGTCTTTACCATAATCAACCGTACCATGCCGGGGAATGTGGTGCCGAAGAGCTTTTTCTGTGCCGTTGTTACCGGGACATAGATCGTATCGTCCTGGTCCTGTCCTCTGGGGTCCTGACCTTTGGACTCAAGGGTCCCAATGACCGTGAATGGGACATTCTTTATCCGTATGACCTGCCCAAGGGGATCAAGGCTGCCAAAGAGATTGTCAACAACTGTCTGTCCGAGCAGGCAGACCTTTGCCGCACTCCTGATCTCTTCCTCTGTAAATGGTCTTCCAGAGGTGAGGGGCCAGTCTCTCACATACAGCATATTCGTCGTGGTCCCGTTAATGCCGGTGGACCAGTTCTGGTTTTCGTAGACCACCTGGGCAACCCCGCTGAGGACAGGCGCAACATACAATACCGCAGGACATTCCTTCTGGATGGCCTCTGCATCGCCGAGGGAAAGCGTAGATTGTGTCCCCGCTCCCATCCTCACCCCGCCTGCAGTCGTAGTGCCAGGCACTATCATGATGAGGTTGCTGCCGATGCTCGCCATCTGTTCCCCTATCCTTTGCCGCGCCCCTGTTCCCACAGCCAGCATGGTAATGACCGCGCTGACGCCTATGATGATGCCGAGCATGGTGAGGGCGGAACGCATCTTGTTCACCCTGAGCGCCCTAAAGGATATGCGTATGGTCGAAGGTATATTGATCATGCCCTTACGGGTGCTTCATCACTGACGATAACGCCGTCCCTGAAGAATATCCGTCTCCTGCTGAATTCCGCGATCTCCTTTTCATGGGTCACAATAATAATCGTAATATTCGACTCTTTGTTCAACCTCACAAACAGTTCCATGATCTCAAAGCCGGTCTTTGTGTCGAGGTTTCCGGTCGGCTCGTCTGCAAGGATTATGGGGGCGTTGTTTACCAGCGCCCGGGCTATTGCCACACGCTGCTGCTGTCCTCCTGAGAGCTGATTCGGATGATGGTTTTCTCTCCCTGCGAGCCCCACTATTGCGAGGGCTTCTGTCGAGCGCCCTGCCCTCTCATGCGCAGGAAGGCCGTCATAGAGCAGGGGAAGTTCAGCGTTCTCCAAGGCAGAGGTCCTCGGCAGGAGATTAAACCCCTGAAAGACAAAACCGATCTTTTTGTTCCTGATGGCTGCCAGTTCATCCCTGTTCATATGTGCAACATCAACCCCTTCGAGGAGATACCTGCCGCTTGTCGGTTTATCAAGACAGCCGAGGATATTCATAAACGTAGACTTGCCTGAGCCTGAAGGCCCCATAATGGCTATGAATTCGCCTTTCTCAATACTGAGTGATACATTATTGAGGGCGTTTAAGGCTATATCGCCCAGCCTGTAGGTCTTGGTGATCTCCTGTGCTTTGATAAGGGCCATGTCAGAACATCCGGGGGCCTGACGTCTGAGGCTGTTTTTTGGGTTTTGTAAGGGACCCGACGATCAAATCCTGTCCCTCCATGATTTCTCCTGAAACCAACTCAGTATAAATGCTGTCGCTGATGCCGGTATTTACCGCGATACGTTTAGGTTGTTTGTTCTCAAGAATCCAAACCCCTCTGCCCTTCTCCTTTTGTCCGGCCATATCACGCTTTTCAGAGGGCCGGAAACGAAGGGCCGCATTTGGTATTCTCAGGACATCCTTCTTGCTCGAAACTACTATTGATACGTTAGCTGTCATACCCAGCTTCAGTTTCAGCTCAGGATTATCTACCTTAACTATAACGTCATAGGTGACAACATTCTGGACAGTAACCGGTGCGTTTCTGATTTCAGAGACATGCCCCTTAAAAGGGCTGTCAGGATAGGCATCCACTGTAAACTCAACCGGCTGGCCGACCTGTATCTTCCCTATATCAGCCTCGGCAACGCTGCTGTTTATCTGCATCTTCGTAAGGTCCTGCGCGATATTAAAGAGTGTAGGCGTCTGAAAACTGGCTGCAACTGTCTGGCCCACATCAATGTTCCTGGAGACGACAATGCCGTCCACAGGAGAGACGATCCTCGTATATCTCAGGTTTGTCTCCGCAACACGTAAGACAGCCTCTGACTGACCCATCTGTGCCTTTGCTGAGTTTACCTGGGTGCCGGCAGTATCATAAGCAGTCTCTGCAGCATCCACATCGCTTCGCGCTATTAGGTTTTTTGCAAAGAGTTCATTCTGTCTGTTAAGTGTCCTCTTTGCGTCTGCAAGCGCAACTGCCGCCTTCTCCACGTTCGCATGCGCAAAAAGGACATTCGCCTTCGCCTGCTCCACCTGCGCCTCAAAGACCGCCGGGTCTATCTGTGCTATAAGCTGTCCCTTCTTTACTACTGAATTGAAACCAACATATATATTTTTGATCGTGCCTGAGACCTGGGTTCCGACAAGAACCATTGTTACAGCATTTACCGTGCCCGAGGCTGTAACCAATGATACGATTTCCCCTTTTGAAATTTTCTCAGTCCTGAACTTCAGTACGTTATCCTCTGATCTGAATAAGAAATAACCGGCAACTATGAGCGCAATTATTACCCCCAAAGCGATCAATATTTTTTTCATGTATTCTCCGATAAATTAAAATGGTTTGCCTGTAGTATATTTTACAGATATTGATACTGAAAAAGCTTATTTTCAGTCAGTATGCAGCTTTTTAGAAAGTGAAGCAGCCGGCGAGGGGACCGGCTGCTTCTTAGGAGGGATATAACAAGGGTTTTTCATTTCCCTTGATTATAAGTTACTACAAAATTCTGAAGAAATTATGAAGTATTGCCTGACTGGATAATATTTTTTTAAAAAGACCTATCTGACACCCATAGCCTTTTCAAGGCTTGCACTGGCGATCTTATAGTCGTAGAGAGCCTCGATATGCGCAGCCCTGGCATTGCTCAATAAAACCTGGGCGTCAGTCACCTCAATCGGATTTCCTACTCCTGCATTATAGCGACCGGTTGCGATCTCAAAGTTTTCAGTTGCCTGCTTTACCGCAAGTTCAGAGACAATAATCCGTTCTTCAGCCTCATTTATATTCAGATATGCCTGCTGTACATCAAACAATATTGACTGTTTCAGGTTGTCTTCATTGGCCTTGAGGACTTCGAGCCCGGCCCTTGCCTCGGTCACCTGGTTCTTTGTCAGAAAACCGCTGAAGATCGGAAATGTCATGATTGCCCCGGCATTCCAGCCATCCTCGAGCGGAAATCTTTCACCTGCCCAGGAAAGCGCCGCGTTCCCTGTAAGAGAAGGGTAATGTCCTTTTTGGGCGAGTTCTATTGATTTCTCTGCTGCCATTCTCCGTGCAGCAAAGGCATTCAGGTCAGGTCTGTTTTTATATGCCTTGTCAACCGCGTCATCAAGAGATGCCATGAATTTCTCATAGGAAAGATTATCGTGCAGATCATATCGCGGAGCTTCCGGAATGCCCATAGCATTATTCAGGGTAACAATCGCCAGGCGCAATGTATTTTCGGCCTTTATCAGATTAAGCTTTGCGGCGCTCAGATCAACTTCTGCCTTGGTGACATCAAATTTGGGTTTTGTACCAACCTCATAAAAGGCCTTGGCCTGTTTGAGGTGCTCCTGAAACTGGCCCACTGTCTCTTCAGCAACAGACCTGTTTCTTTTTGCCTTCAACACACTGTAATAAGCTTTTTTTAGGTTTAAAATAACTTGTTCCGAGACGTTCTGAAAATCGAAAATCGATGCGTCGATATACAGACGCTGTATATTGACCTGCGTCCCGGTCTTGCCGAAATCAAACAGGTTCTGACGAAGCGTGATGCTGCCGTTATACTGGTCATAGGAACGGCTTGTATCGAATGAAGAGGAAGAGGAAAAATTCCTGCTTCCAGAGGCGGGCCTTGTCCTGCTGTATGCGGCTGAAGCGTCTATCTGAGGAAAATAATTCGACTTCGCCTGTTCCATCCTGCTCTTGTTCACGTCCACGCTGTTCTTTGAAGCCCTGATATCAGGGTGCTGCCTGAGTGAAATCTCGATACAGCGCTGCAGATTAAGCTGCTCACCCTCTTGTACGATCATCTCAGCCCCAGAGCTGTGATAAAATAAAAATATCGAAAAGAAAGCCAGGCAAAAAATTCTTTTCACTCTCCAACCTCCTGTGTCAGATGCCGTTATATTTTCTTAGGCGCTTTCTCCTGTTTATTGCGCCTTTTTTCCGGCCTGACACCTCCGAAAACCCTGTAGTGTTCATTAATAAGAAAACGCACCTCTTCCGGCGTATCGACTATGGAAAATAATCCAAAATCTTCCCTGCCAATGGTCCCTTCGGGAACAAGAGTGTTCTTCATCCATTCTATCAGCCCCTTCCAGTATTTCGAGCCGTACAGAATGATCGGAAAAGACTCTATTTTTTTTGTCTGTGCGAGCGTCAAGGCCTCAAACAGTTCATCCATCGTGCCAAAGCCCCCCGGAAAAATAATATAGGCCATGGCATATTTGACAAACATAAGCTTTCTGATAAAAAAATAGCGGAAGGAAAGTGCGATATCCTGGTATTTATTTGGGTTCTGTTCCATAGGGAGCTCTATATTAAGTCCAATAGAAGGAGCCTTTCCCTTTTTCGCGCCCCTGTTTGCGCCTTCCATAATACCGGGGCCACCCCCTGTTATGATCGCAAAACCATCATCTGCAAGCATCCTGGCAACAGCAACCGCAGCCTCATAACATTTATCCCCTGCCTTAAGCCTTGCACTCCCGAAAATCGTCACCGCAGGTCCGATATCATTCAGCGTTTCAAAGCCTTCAACCAATTCAGATTGAATCCTGAAAACTCTCCACGTCTCAGATGTCTTGAGATCTTCCATAAATATTCAGTTCCTCTTTTTCGTAAATTTAACTTCCAAAGTATAACATCATTGGCATACATGCTGCCAGTAAGGAATATCGCCCGCAGGCCTTGATGATTTCCAATTCCGGTTTGAGTCCGGTTAAAAACCCGGCGAACTCCGGTCTTAATAATATTTGACAAAACAGGATTTATTATAGTATAAAATTAGTCTTCGGGCGGGTAGCTCAGCTGGGAGAGCAATGCCCTTACAAGGCATGGGTCGCAGGTTCGATCCCTGTCCCGCCTACCATTACAACAGTAATGGGTTATTGACAATTAGTGGTCAGTTTAGAATTTTATTCTAATCCCAAACCCCTAATGACCAATCCCATATCACAAACGCGGGGGCGGTAGTTCAGCTGGTTAGAACGCCTGCCTGTCACGCAGGAGGTCGCGGGTTCGAGCCCCGTCCGCCCCGCCATTACTCCTTGCTATTCAATATCTTGACAATAATTCGTTGTTTATACTAAAAATATAATTGGCACTCACTCCAAAGGAGTGCTGATTAATACTACTTTTATCGAGGTGTTAACGGAAATGAGTTTGCAAAAAATGGAATTTAAGACAGAAGTAAACCAGATACTGGATCTGATGATACATTCCCTATATTCACACAAGGAGATATTCCTGCGGGAACTCGTATCCAATGCCTCCGATGCCCTTGATAAGGCACGCTACGAAGCCCTGCTGAACAGTGATCTGTTGGAAATAAAGGGAGATTGGAAGATCAAAATAACCGCTGACAAAGATGCCGGAACACTTACTGTCAGCGACAACGGCATAGGCATGAACATGGACGAGGCGATTGAATCGCTTGGAACTATCGCCCATTCAGGCACAAAAGCGTTCCTTCAGTCATTGAAAAACAAGGACATTCAGGACAATCCGGAACTGATCGGTCAGTTTGGTGTAGGATTCTATTCCGCTTTCATGGTTGCTGATAAAATTACCGTTCTTTCTAAGAAGGCCATCTCCAAAGATATATCAGGCGTAAAATGGGAATCTACGGCAGATGGTTCCTTTACGGTAGAAGATATTGAAAAAGCAGATTCCGGCACCGATGTTATTCTGCATATTAAAGCAGATGAAAAAAAATATCTCGACGAATGGCAGATTCGCAGCATCATTAAAAAATATTCTGATTATATCGAATATCCTGTTGTCATGGAAGTCGAGAGGGAAAAAGACTCAGTCCTCGAAAAAGGCACAAAAGTTAAAGTAAAGGAAGAAGAAACAATTAATTCCGGAAAGGCAATATGGCTTAGAGATAAAGCTGAAATTACCGATACAGAATATAATAATTTCTACCGCCATATCTCCCATGATTTTACCGATCCCTCAAAGATTATTCACTATAAGGCAGAAGGCACATCAGAATTCATTTCTCTGCTTTATATCCCGTCAAAAGCTCCTCTTGATATTTTCTACAAGGATTTCAAGATCGGCCCTGCCCTTTATGTCAAGCGTGTCCAGATAATGGACCACTGTGAGCAGCTCATTCCCCAATACCTCAGGTTTGTAAAAGGGCTGGTAGACTCCTCTGATTTGCCACTGAATGTCTCAAGAGAGATGTTGCAGAACAACCGGCAGACCGAGGTAATCAAGAATAACATCACCAAAAAGATACTGGAATCTCTTGGGGAGATGAAAAATAGCGAATATGAAAAATATCTCGCCTTCTTCAATGAATTCGGGAAGATATTAAAAGAAGGTTTACATTACGATTACTCAAGGAAAGAGATGATCTCCGACCTCCTTCTTTTTCATTCAACCAGGACTGAAAAAGGCTCTTTCAGAACACTCAATGATTATGTCACATCCATGAAAGCGGATCAAAAAGAGATTTATTACCTCACAGGGAATTCTCTGAATGAACTGTTAAAATCGCCATACCTTGAGATGTTTACAGAAAAAGACTATGAAGTCCTTATCCTCCTCGATGAAATAGATGATTTGATTTTCAGCAATTTCGATTATAAAGGTAAGAAATTCAAGTCAATAATAAAGGGTGAAATCAATATAGACAAACAGAAGAAGGAAGATGAAAAAGAATCGAAAGAAAAATTCGAAAAACTCCTGATTTTCATCAAAGAAACATTAATAAACGAGGTAAAAGATGTAAGGATCTCAGGCCGGCTGACAGATTCCCCATGCTGTCTGGTCGGAGATGAAGGAGACCTGGACCCAAGAATGGAAAAACTTTTAAAATCCATGGGGCAGGATGTGCCAGAGCGCAGGAAAATACTCGAAATTAATCCCTTACATCCTATTTTTGATACCATGCTCAGGATTTTCGAAAAAGACAAAAGTGACAGCATCCTCGGGGAATATATTGCTCTCATTTTAGATCAGGCGCTCTTACTGGAGGGCTCAAAACCAAAAGATCCTGTTTTGTTCATAAAGTATCTGTCAAGCCTTATGCTGGAACATGCAAAAGATGAGCACCCTGTTTCTTTGTCTGGTTCAGCAAAGGGATAATTATATATAGACCTCTTATTTTTTTCTGGCTGTCATTAATCTGTTATATTTTTCTGCGCCTACGCAGTCTCTGGCAGCAGAACACCATTCAATACATGAAGGCTGCATTTCCCGCGTCACTTTCTTGCCGCATTTCTTGCAGTCAGCCTCCACCTCATCTGTCCACATTTCATTTACCGTCTCACACCAGAAACATTTTACCTCTTCCGGATATGGCGTTCTGATTTCTCTGCTTCCTGGACAACTTTCTTTAAACATCTTGTATTTATTTTAGCAGTTTCAGCGTTAAAGAATAATGATCTATGTCATAAAACTTTCATCCTATAAAATCCCGTGAGCCTGTTTTTTATCAGAATTTTGGCGTTAGGCCCGCCTGCTTGCACAGTTCGTTAGCAGTGATCCGGTTAACCCAAATTTTTTGGGTTAAATTTCTAACAGGGGTAGACAGGAAGGCAAAACATGATATAATTTAATTTATGAAAGAGGCCATGCTTTATGAAAAGCTGGAGAATGAAGAAGTCAGGTGCCATCTGTGCAACCACAACTGTTTAATAAAAAATGACCATAGAGGCATCTGTGCTGTCCGTGAAAACAGGGAAGGTGTTTTATACAGTCTGGTTTACGGAAAGATTGTCTCGTTAAATATCGATCCGATAGAGAAAAAACCGCTTTTTCACTTTCTTCCTGAGTCCACTTCGCTGTCGATAGCAACCGCAGGCTGCAACTTCAGATGCAAACATTGCCAGAACTACGAAATTTCCCAATATCCCAGGGAGCGAAAGTTCGACATCCCTGGTAAAGATGCAACCCCTGAAGAAATAGTAAATGCAGCAATTCAGAACAACTGCAGGAGCATTTCATATACCTATACTGAACCAACAATCTTTTTTGAATTTGCATATGATTGCGCGAAACTTGCGCATGAAAAAGGTGTCAAGAATGTTTTTGTAAGCAACGGTTATACCGGCAAAGAGGCTGTCAGGCTTATAGCTCCCTTTCTTGACGCCAATAACATAGACCTCAAGGGAAGCGACAAATTCTACAGGGACATCTGCGGCGCACGCCTTGGACCGGTAAAAGAAACCATCAGGCTCATGAAGGAACTCGGTGTCTGGGTGGAAGTTACCACACTCATAATACCTGATCTGAATGATTCGGAAAAAGACCTTACTGATATAGCTGAGTTTATCAGTTCTGTTGACCCTGCAATGCCGTGGCACGTGACCCAGTTTTATCCTACCTACAAGCTTCTCGATAAGCCGCGCACACCGGTTTCAACGCTGAGACAGGCCCGTGAAATCGGGTTTAGGGCAGGGCTTAAATTCGTTTATGAAGGCAATGTGCCGGGTGAAGGAGGAGAAAACACCTATTGTCCCTCATGCAAAGATGTACTAATCGAACGTTTCGGCTATAGCATCTCAAAAAATCTCATTAAGAACAGCCGGTGCCCGAAGTGCGATTCGTTTATAGAAGGCATCTGGACAGTGTAACTCTGTAGCCGCTTCAAGAATTGTGTTTATGCGCCACGGCAAAGATGTTTCCTGAGCGTCTATCTCATTAATCTCAGCGCCATAACAACCGCATCCTCAACAGGTGAGACATAATAGTTTTTTCTTGTTCCAAGAAGGCTGAAGCCGAATCTTTCATACATTTTCCGCGCTTCTTCATTTGAAGCCCTCACTTCCAGAAAAATAGACCCGCATCTGTTCTCTCTCATAACGTCAATCATCTCCTTGATCATATGAGACGCTGCTCCAAGCCTTCTGTAATGAGGATGTACCGCAAGATTAAGGATATGTCCTTCATCAATAATCAGGTTTGCGCAAAGATATCCAACAACCTTCCCGTTTATCTTCGCAACCCGTGAAACAGCAATACTCTTGAAGATTTCATTACGAAAAAGGGTTTCAGACCAGGGTGTTTTAAATGAAGTCGTTTCAATGGCGAGTACTTCGGGAAGGTCGTCAACCTTCATGTCATCAATAAAAAGTCCGCTCAGTTCTTCTCTGACCATTTCACCTGTTTAAAGCACCTACTTCTGGTCTGCTTCAGATTTTCTGATATAAAACGGAACTGCCTCAGAGATCACGGTAAATTCTCCCCTGAGGGCCTTTGTCAGGCCAAGCATACCAATACTTGCAGGAGAAGGCACCATTTTATCGGCAGTGGCAAAAAAAGCCCTGTCCTTCATAGTTTCGATAATTTTGTCTTTGTATAACAGCGCCCCTTCACCGGCAAATAAAATATTGCCCTGCAATTTTTCCAACAGTAGGCCGGACGGAGCCGCCAACAATGCCTCAGCCTTAATCGAAACACATTCAATAACCGTGCTGAAGCCGGAATCTTCCCATCTGTATACGGCTGCATATACCTCGCTTTTCCTTGCATCGAGCATAAGGCACACAGGGTACTTACTGAACTGGAAATTCCATGCAAAGGCCTCCAGAGTCGGGACCGTGACTACAGGCTTTCCAGTAGCATAAGAAAGTCCTTTCACAGTGCTCAGTCCTATCCTCAATCCGGTAAATGATCCAGGACCTGCAGCAACAGCAAAGACGTCTATGTCATCCAGGGTCAGCTCAGACTGTAGGAGTGTATTATTGACAGCTGTCATCAGCCTTTCTGAGTGTGTTGTCTTGACATTAAGCCTTGTCTCAGCGATAAGACCAGCGGTCTCATCGATTATTGCAACCCCGCCGAGCATTGTTGATGTTTCAATAGAAAGTATCTTCATAGCACTTATTATATCCGGTTAGTATCCAAAAAAGTCAGGGTTGAGGCAAGCGTCTCAGGAAGACAAGTCTTTCCCGATATATTTTTTTGCAAAAATACCAGAGGCTATAATGCAAAGAACCCCCGCCCCTGTTACGGCATTCGGAGTTCCTATGTTATCAGCTACGATCCCCATAATTGCATTGCCTATCGGAACAGTGCCGAGAAAAACAAAGGAATATACAGACATCACTCTGCCTCTCAACTCATCAGGCACAGAGACTTGCAGATAACTGTTGGCCATTGCCAGATAACTGACCATCCCCCATCCTCCAAACATTATTGCCGCCACCGAGACAATAAATATATTGGAGAAGGAGAAAACAAACAGCGCAATCGAAAAACAAAGCCCTGCAAAAGCCATAAAGCGTGTTTTGTTTTTAATATCGCCCTTTACTGCAATGCCTAATGCCCCAATCAGCGCCCCTGTTCCTGAGGCGCCGACAAGGAAGCCAAACCCCTTTGCGCCCCGATGAAAAACCTCTTCTGCAAAAACAGGGAGCAGACTGATATAAGGAAGTCCTGCAAGGCTGAAAACAGTTATCAGGAGCATTACATGCCTTATCTGCCTGTTCCCTCTGATAAAAGTAAAACCCTTTATAACATCACTCAGGACACCTTCATGCTTTGTTTTAATCTCGCCTTTTATCTGCATTCGCGAAAGGGCTGCAATAACAGCAACAAAACTCGCGGCGTTTAAAAAAAAGCAGGCAGGTATCCCGAGATACGAGATGGTCAAGCCTGCCATCACGGGCCCTATTATCCTCGCTCCGTTGAAGGCTGCGGAATTCAGGGCGATTGCATTGACGATATGCTCCTTGCCCACCATTTCAGCAAGAAACGACTGCCGCACAGGAATATCAATAGCATTTATAGTCCCAAGGAAAAAAGCGAGCACAGCAACATGCCAGACAGTGGCTACGCCCATACTTGTAAGTATCCCGAGCAGCACTGCCGGAATGATCGAAAGCCCCTGGGTAATCAGGAGGAGATTTCTCTTTTGAAACCTGTCTGCGATGACACCTCCGAGGAGGGTAAAAAGCAGGATGGGAAGGGCATTGGCAGCGGCAACAAGCCCCAGATAAAAAGGCGATTTCGTAAGGCTGTAGACAAGCCATCCCTGCGCAACAGACTGCATCCAGGTCCCTGAAAGGGATATGAGCTGCCCGAACCAGAAAAGCCTGAAATCTCTGAATGAAAGCGCAGAGAATTTTTGAGAGTCCCGCATTTTTTATTTTAACATTACAGCCCAAAACATAAACTGGATGGGCTATAATATAAACCTGTTATTTGAATAAAGCAGGAGATTTTATTATATGAAGAAAACAATTTTATATTCAGGCCTTCTTGTTTTACTCGTTTCCCTGCTCTTTGCAGTTGTGGATATTTCTTATGCTTCGCAGAGGAAAATCAAGGTGGTCGCCAGCATAACGCCGCTTGTGGATTTCGCAAAACAGGTCGGAGGCGATAAGGTTGATGTGGTCCTTTTGCTTCCTCCCGGGGCAAGTCCTCACACGTATGAACCAACACCAAAAGTCATTCAGGAAATAGCACAGGCAAAGATTTTTTTAAAAATCGGCTCAGGGCTTGAGTTCTGGGCAGACAAAATGATAAAGGCCGCTTCCGCCAAAATCCATGTCGTAGATTCCTCCAGGGGAGTTGATCTCATAAAAGATATCCACCACCATAGCCATAACACCGGACATAAAGACCATGCAAATACCGACCCTCATATCTGGCTCGATCCCATTATTTGTATAGAAATCATAACGAAGATAGAAGCAGCTTTATCAAAAGTCGATCCCGCAAATACATTGTATTACCAAAAAAATGCAGCAGCTTATCGTGATAAGCTCAGGAAGCTGGATAAGGATATTCAGGAAAGAACAAAATCATTCCGCACCAGGGAATATGTGACCTTTCATTCTGCCTGGAATTATTTTTCCAGACGCTATGGACTTAAAATAGCGGCAGTCATTGAAGAAAGCCCGGGGAAAGAACCAACTCCCAAGCACATCAGGAAAATTATAGGAGAGCTCAAAAAATTAAGCACAAGAGTGGTCTTTGCCGAGCCGCAGTTCAGCCCGAAGGTTGCCGAAACAATAGCAAGAGAGGCCGGGGCGCAGGTTTTTTTCCTCGATCCTTATGGAGGGCAGAAAGACACGGAAACCTACCTCGATCTGATGTATTACAATCTTTCGATTATGGAAAAGGCCTTGAAATGAACAGCGCCATAGATATCAAAAACGTGTCTGTCTCCCTGAAAGGCAAAGAGATTTTAAAGAACATAAATATCTCACTGGAAGAAGGCCGTTTTCTGGGCATTGTCGGGCCAAATGGCGGGGGAAAAACCACCCTGATAAAACTCATACTCGGACTTATCAAGCCAACTTCAGGGTCAGTTTCTATTTTTGGCGCTCCACCTGAAACGCTGATAGCCGGCAATGGTTTTTTCGGGTACCTGCCGCAGCATCTGAATATTGATCCTAATTTCCCGGCAACCGCCCTTGATATCGTACTGATGGGAAGATACCGGAAAGCTGGTTTTCTCAGATGGCCTGGGGGAAAAGACAAGATGAAGGCAATGGAATACATGTCCATGATGGGCATAGAAAGCCTCAGAGACACGCAGTACAGCCGGTTGTCCGGAGGCCAGCAGCAGAGAGTCTCAATAGCAAGGGCGCTTGCAGGAGAACCTAAAATACTCATCCTGGACGAACCCAGCACAGGAATTGATGTCATAGGACAGGAAGATTTCTATCATCTTCTGAAGGGTCTCCAGAAAAAAATGGGGCTTACAATACTCATGGTATCTCATGATATAGGCACTGTCACAACATATGTTGATGAAATATCCTGCCTGAATATTAATCTTTATTACCACGGCAATCCACTTGGGGCGCTCAACGATAAAGTCATGACATCGCTTTACGGAAAGAACTTCGATATGCTTATGCATGCAGATGCCTGTGACAAATGTGAGAGGTTGAGGCCCTGATGCTCGAAATATTAGGCGCTCCTTTCATGCAGAAAGCCTTTATTGCAGGGATACTCGTCAGCATCCTCACAGGGCTGCTCTCGGTCTTTATAGTCTTAAGAAAAATGTCCTTTGTCGGAGCCGGAATATCCCATGCAGCCTTCGGAGGTGTGGCAATAGGTTTTTTTACCGGCATAAATCCTCTTTTTACAGCCCTTGTCTATTCCATTTTTGTCGCAATCGGCATAGAATCTACAGCGAGAAAGGGCATGATATCTGAAGATGTTTCGATAGGAATCTTCTATTCCGTCTCGATGGCGCTTGGAGTGGCACTCATAAGTCTTTCAAGGTCTTATAATGTAGATCTTTTCGGTTACCTTTTCGGCAACATACTGGCTATTTCACAGACCGATATTCTTCTGACAGTCATAACCTTTGTGCTCGTAACCGGATTCATAGCGATATTCCTTAAAGAGCTTTTCCTTTCCACCTACAATGAGGAATTAGCGCAGGTAAGCGGAATCCCTATAAGACTGTTGAACAATCTCTTTCTGATAGCGCTTGCTGTCTCTATTGTTATATCCATACGCATAGTCGGCATAATCCTGGTTTCCGCCTTACTGGTAATACCTGGAGCAACTGCGCGTCTGTATGCAAAGGGACTGCTTTCCATGCTCGTTTTATCCTGTCTGGCAGGAATAGTTTCCGTTATTGCCGGACTTTTTATATCATATGAATACGATATTGCCCCAGGCGCAAGCATAGTTCTTTCTTCAGCCTTTATTTTTTTTCTTTCTCTTGTCTTAAAAAATAAACATTGAATTTTTGTATGCAGAAAATGGCGGTGTTTTTTGGAAGAAGTTCGAACATTTTTTGAGCAAACCCCCCAATAAGGAAGCCTGCACGCCTCTTCAGCATCCTTGTGCGGAAGGCTTCCGATGCCCGTTGTTGAGAAGGGTTTTGGCAGCATTTAAGAATGATACATTACTGAATGAAGTTGTTTCAAATAAAGAGAGGTTGATTGTTAAGCCTTTTTTGGCTGATAGCCCCTTTCAATCTCATCAAACAAGCCTTTCAAAATCCTATAGCCCATTTTGACTTCGCCAGTGGTTCTGGATTTGAGAAATGCAAGGAGTTTTCTTGTCTCTTTCTCTGTTTCCGAATCGGCGAGTTTTGCGGTATATTCAAAATCAAAAAGCTCTTTCAGCGGCACATTCAGGGCATTGCTGATGATTTCAAGGGTTTTCAACGAGGGGATTGAGACCCCTCGTTCAAGACGGGAGATTGTTTCAATGGTAACATCTATCATTTCTGCAAGTTTGGCCTGCGTGATGTCCCTTTCCTTCTGCCTGCAGCAGTCCGCAGGTCTATAAAGATGTCTTCAACAAAGATAGCGGGCCAAATGTAAGGACTTTCAGCGCTTCTGTTGATGCCTGCTATCTCGCAGTTAAAAAAGCAATACTAAGCCAGAACTTCAGGATTGAAAAAGAGGATTTGCAGGCAAAATCATTCACAGCAGCAAGGTATTTTGAAGACGGCAAAGACAGCATTGTTCTTACTGTGAATGCCAATGTCATAGCCGCAGGCAAGGATAAGGCTACCATTTATATCAGCACTGTTCAGCATGTTGAAAAAGTCAGAACAAAAACCGACCGAACTTTTTTCGGACTAATCCCTGTTGGAAGCGAAGCCACAAAGGTTAAACAGGAAGAAAGAACTGTTGAGGACGCAGAGTTCTACAAAAAGTTTTTTGAGGCGGTGGAGAAGGAGATAAAGGCGCTGGGTGGAGAGTTGAAGCATTAAAAGACAAGGTATATGTTATCCAATGAGGTTTAAAAATTTTGACAGGGAAATAACTGATACGCCATATTGTGATAAGAATGACAAAATCCGCTTATCATCAGTGATATCTCTGTCGCGAGGATATACTATTTTTAGTTGAAACTTGAAAGAGTGGCTCCTCCGTGGCATAATCCACGGAACCAATAAATCATTTAAAAGGAGCCACAGATGAAGGAAACCACAAAGAAGAGGAAAAAGGCAAGATTTGGAATTGAGG
>CAMTXX010000002.1:0-5690 GCA_947085825.1 uncultured Nitrospira sp.
GCGCCCAAAAATCGAAAATATTGATGCAGCGGGCTGCGAAAGTGGTCCATTGTCTCGATGCAACGGCAAAGAACAGGGAAAGATGCTCAAAAACTGCACCCCCGCCGAAAAAATGGCGGTTTATAAACAGACTCTATTTAATGTTTAAGAGTATGGGTACGACACCTCAAATTTCCGGTGTAATTAATCAGCCGTTTTCTGATATAATATTCATAAACAGTTAAATGGCGTTAGTAATGGAATTCGAGTGGGATCCCAAAAAGTCAACCGCGAATGAGCGAAAGCATGACGTCACGTTTCAGGAGGCATCAACGGTTTTTGGAGACCGCTTGGCGATGACCTTTGCCGACCCTGACCATTCCAAGAATGAAGAGCGATATCTTACTTTTGGACTGTCAATGCAAAACCGTCTGCTCGTTATTTCACATACATACCGTGGAGAAAAGACAAGGATTATCAGTGCGCGTCTTATGGACCGTAAGGAAAGGAGAATCTATGAAGAAGGCTAAATCTGAAGAGTTGCGTCCCTTGTATAACCGTGAAGACCTTGGGCCGGGTGTTCGGGGTAAGTATTTTGAATCTTACCAAAAGGGTACCAACTTGGTGCTTCTCAGTCCTGATGTGGCCAAGGCATTCCCGACTGAAGAATCCGTGAATGAGGCCCTCCGCTCTCTAATTAATCTTGCACAGAAGACCATCGGCCTAACAAAACGCTCAACCGGACGTGCTAAAAAACTGCACGCCGGTTAGCTCTGGCGTTCGGTGAATAAATTATGAATGACCATTTCTGGAATGATATGCGTGAAAGCCTTAAATTTCATTTGTGCATATACGGGACGTTGCCAGTTTAACCTATAAAAAACATTTGGCCACAGATAACCAAAAGTAGGCGCTTTAAGCGACGCAGATAAACACAGATAACCAACAGTAGGCGCTTCTAAGCGAACAAAAACTTATGTCTATTTCATATTTCACCTTGCAGGTGAAATATGAAATTCTTGTAAGTCTTTGAAAAATCAGTGTATATCCGCGAAAATCAGCGGCTAACTGCCGTTTTTAGGATTAATTGCCGTATCGCGCTGAAAATTGCCTTTATCTCCCCGTCATGCTTTTCAATCCTGTTTTCAAGCAGCTTTAAATTGTGTGCAAGTTCCTTGTTTGAGACAGCATCTCCCGTAATCTGACAAATGCGCGCATGATGGCAATGTTGATCTTTATGGCCTGTTCGCTATTAAGAATACTGGAAAGCATCGCGACACCCTGCTCGGTAAACGCATACGGCAATGACACACCAAAATGCTTCCGGTGTGGTATCACATTTTGTGATACCAGGCCTTCAGCTTCCTTTTCCGACAGTTGAAACATAAAATCCTCTGGAAATCGTTGTAAGTTTCTCTTTACAGCCTGGTTTAATGTCCTCGTCTCGACCCCATAGAGTTCGGCAAGATGCATGAAGACTAGAAGCAAATACACGACTGCGAGAATATAATAAGTTTCCCCGACATTAAAACACGCCTATCAAACAAGGAATACAATTGTAACTCCGGCTCCTCCTTCGGATTGTTCACCTCTTCTGAAATTCGCCACAAGGGGATGACCTTCGAGATGTTCTTTGACAGCGCGGGCCAGCAGCCCCTTTCCTATTCCATGGATAATAATAACCTCATTAAAACCAGCCAGCGCTGCATGGTTGAGAAACGGCTCCAGCTTAGATATGGCCTCTTCAACCCTTGATCCAATGAGGTTTATTCTCGAGGAAACCATTTCATAGGATTTGTCGGTTCTGTCGTTATCATGCCTGACCACAGGGATAACCTTGCCCTTTTTTATCTCTGCCTCAGAAACCGGGACCTCTATCTCCATATTCCCGGCCCTTACCCTCAGCCGGTCATGCCGGGGCAAGACCTCGACAACTGTCGCATCATAGCCAAGAGACCTGATAAACAGGACATCTCCCTTTGCGATCTCTTCTGTTTTGAAAGATTCACTTTTATCTCTTTCGTATTTCCTCTGTTCTTCATGCAAATGCCTCTGCGTCTTCTCTGCCTGCTTTATTGTTTCACGGATTTTCTCCTTGTCCATCTTCTTCAAATCATCGAGCCGCAGATGCAACTGTTTTTTTATGTCAGAGACAATATCCGAAGCCTCCCTGTATGCTTTCTCAAGCATCTCTCTTTCTTTCATCCGGGCCCCGGAGATTCTTTCGTCAAGTTCCCTTTCTTTTTCCGTTATTTCCTCCTGTTTATGGACAACTTTATCAAAGGCTTTTTGATAGCCAGTCCTCTTTTCATTCAGATCGTTTATCAGGTTATCAAACTCAATATTTATTCCACCAAGCAACTCTCTGGCAGCATCAATAATATGATCAGGCAGGCCATATTTCCGTGCAATATCAAGGGCATGAGACTGTCCAGGTTCTCCTGTCCTCAATGTGTATAAAGGGGTCAGAGTTCTCTGGTCAAATTCCATGGACGCATTCAGCATGCCGGGGGTCCTGTGCACAAAACCTTTTATCCCGGTGAGGTGCGTTGTGGCAAAAATCAAGGCTCCGCGCTGCTGCACCTCTTTTAAAACAGCACAGGAAAGGGCAGCCCCTTCGTTAGGCTCTGTCCCTGTGCCGAGTTCGTCAATAAGCGCCAAGGTCTTTTCATCGGCATTTTTGATAATCTCAGAGATATGGGACACATGGGCGGAAAAGGTGGAAAGACTGTTTTCTATGGATTGTTCGTCACCGATATCAATAAGCAGTTTTTTAATAAGTGGAAAAACTGATGAAGAATCAGCAGGCACCGGCATACCTGAGAGGGCCATGACTAAAAGCAGCCCTATGGTCTTTATCGCAATGGTCTTTCCGCCGGCATTGGAACCTGTGATAACCATGACTGTATTATCGCCGCCCAGGGTTACATCAAGGGGGACCACTGTTTTGTCCGAATCTGGCTTAAGAAGGGCCTGAGAAAGCAGGGGATGCCTTCCCTGGACAAGATGAATCCCGGCGATATCCTGTATCATGGGGACCTGCATATGCATGAGATCGGAAAATATGGCGATACAATTAAGGAGATCAAGCCTTACAATAATTCCATATCCCTCTGCAATCTCATCCGAGTTTTGTCTGATCTGCGTTGACAGATTCCGTAATATGCGTATTTCTTCTGCTTTTTCCTCTGCAATGGTATTTTCGAGTTCGTTAGACTGATGCAATATGCCAAGGGGCTCGACAAAAGCAGTTTCACCTGACTTGGAGACATCATGCACCACTCCCGGCACCTGCCCCTTAGAATCCATTCTGACAGGTATCACCCACCTGTTGGCCCTCTTTGTAATAAAATCATCCTGGAGAAATACTGCGGTTCTGCTGTCGCGCATCATCTCCTGAAGCCTTCTTTGGATGCCGGATTCCATCCCCCTTTTCCGGCTTCTCAGGCTTGCGAGCAGCGATGAAGCAGTGTCAAGGATATTCCCTTCAGCGTCGATCGATTTTTTGAGACTTTTCAGAATATCAGGATGGCCTTTGAGATTGCCTGCAATATCCCTCAGAAACCCAAGCTCCGGGTTCCCGAGTATCTGCTCAGATATCTCAGAGGCGATTCTCAAAAGAGGGACAAATGCCGAAAGTTCAATTGCTTCGAGCACCGCTCCTTCAGGCTTCGCCCTCCTGAGAAGATGTGAAATGTCAGTGAAAGCCGACAGTTTCAACGAATTGTCTTCCTGAGAAAGTTTGCGGATCTCCTGGATCTCACCGAACCGTTCTTCTATCTCTTCCCTGTTTTGAAAAGGCCTTATGTTCAATACAGCTTCTTTAGTGCCTTCGCTGTTGGCAAAAACAGATATTTTCGCAAGAAGCTTATGGAACTCCAAAAGAGAAAGAGTGTTGTCTGTTATCATGAAAAAATTACTGCCCCCTGAGGCTCTCGGAGCTGCTCAGTTTCCTTATAAGAATTTTCATAACTATTCAGCTACAGCTTTACGCTGATTACCGCTGATTTTTGTTATTATCCCTGTAATCTCTTTGTATTTTAATCTATCCGTGTAAATCTGTGTAAATCTGTGGCTGAACAGATACAAAAACTTTTATTCAGTGATGCATAATTATGCTTCACTATCGTCATCATTCCTGATATAATTTTTCTATATAAGGAGGAAAACTATGGACAGATTAATTATCGTGGCAGATTTAGGACACTTCAAGGCGTATAAAGTCTCAACAGATTCTCCCGGAAGTCCTAAAATAGATCTGATAGAAAGTTATGATTCTATCGAGGGGCATGGGAAGTTGAGCGAAAAATTAAGTGACGGGGCAGGAAGGTTTGGATTGAGCGGCAGGAAGAACATAGACGCAAAAGGCTTTGGCGAAGCACACAATATAATATTGGAGGCAGAAAAAAAGGCCGCAAAACTGATCGCAAAAGATATCACCGCCATAATCAAGAGGGAAGGGACAAAAAAATGGTGGTTTGCAGCCTCCAATAAAATGAACAGTCTGGTCATTGAAAATCTTGACAAAGGCATAAAGGCAATGATAGACAAGAATATCAATTCAAATTTAACAAATACAAAAAAATCGGAGATTCTGAAGCATTTCGTATAAACCTATAAAAAGCATTTGGCCGCAGATTTACACAGATTTGCACAGATATTTCAAAGACTTATCAAAAAATAGTGAATCACCTTTTTGGTGAAGCCTTTTATCCTTATCAAACGTTTGTTTTATCTGTGTCGCTTAGAAGCGCCTACTGTTGGTTATCCGTGTCGCTTAAAGCGCCTACTTTTGGTCATCCGTGGCTAACTGCCGTTTTTAGGATTATAGAAACAAAAAAGCGACGGAAGGAAAAACTTTAACGAAAGGAGTATTTATGGCATACGCGGATGAAGCCTTAATAGAAAAAATAAGGGGGATGTATCCTGATATCGAAAAACATGGAATATCCGTAAGCCTTGAGTTCAGCAAGGAGAAGAACGCCTATATTATTAAGTTCAGGAAAGATGAGCATGAACTGAAAACCCATCTTGAAAAGAAAGACGCTGATGAATGCATGAACAACATCAAATGTGTTTATCTCGGCGTTCAGGTCGGCCAGTTCCTGAAAAACTTTGAAGCGGCGGAATAATCCAGCGGGAATGTGCGGTTTTTATCTTCCGGTAAAGCTCGTCCGGGTTAAAAACCGCCCCCCCCGGGTCTGCCGTAGAACAAGACTTCCGATTTTTTGCGTTCAGAGATGTCTTCAACTATTCCGATACCGCCTTTTATGTCACCTTGCCCGTCAAAATGAGGGGCTGTAAGTAAAGTTACCCATATTTCCGCAGGAACCGGCGACAAGAGACATAAGGCCTCATAAAAACCTTCTTCTCCCTTTATTGCTGCATTCAACGCGGCCTGTACACTCTCCACTTTCAGCATCTTCAGATCAAGACCTCTTATTTGGTCAGGCGCTAAATGCACAATTTCTGCAAAACGCTTATTGCATTCAGTAACGATCATATCTTTTGTATAGTGAAATACGTAACCATTCAGTTACGGGTGGATTGGATGATTCCCCTCTTTGGAAAACTGAGCGTTGGACACAAATAGTGCTGGACACGGGAAAGTTAGATATGACAAGAAGAAATTTCAGTAATTCCCCCTTAAAAAAGGGGGATAAAGGGGGTTGTGAATACGATATGGAAGGAGAAAGCAAGAAACAACCCCC
>CAMTXX010000003.1:0-9638 GCA_947085825.1 uncultured Nitrospira sp.
AATTCCGCACTCGACACCTGCCACGGGGGTGTCAGCCCCAACGCTATTTGAAAAAGATCTGTATCTCTCATAATGCTCTATTTTAACCCCTCCACTCATACCCTTTTCAATCTTACCCACTCTAAACAGCGAGGAACCAAATGATTTTCCTATTCTGCACTATGGTGAGGTGCCTGAATTCAATAAAGATAAATGGGATTTCAGTGTAATAGGACTCGTGCAAAACAAGATCAAATTAAAATTTGAAGAGTTTCTCTCTCTTCCATCAATAGAAATTATATCTGATTTCCACTGCGTTACAGGCTGGTCCCAGTTTGATATGAGATGGAAAGGGGTGCTTTTAAAAACTATTGCATCTATTTCGAAACCTTTAGCCGAAGCTCGTTTTGTAAGCATAATTGCAGAACATTCATATACAACAAATATGTCTTTAGAAACAGCAATGGACGATGATGTAATATTTGCCCATGAATATAATGGCGCTCCGATTACTCCAGAGCATGGTTATCCTCTTCGTCTGATAGTGCCAAAACGGTATGCTTATAAGAGCGCCAAATGGGTGAGAGGCATTGAGTTTTTGAGCATTGATAAACCGGGCTTTTGGGAAGTAAGGGGATACAGCAATTCCGCAGACCCTTGGAAAGAAGAGAGGTTTGGTTAACATGAAAAGACGCGCTTTCTTTAAAATAATATGCGGTCTTGCTGCGTCAATCATGTCCCCCTCCTACATAGAGCAAACTAAGGCTTCAAAATTGCTCAAAAACGATAATGGCGGTGCTCTTAGGCAATACAACCTGTTTTTGTTTCCTAACAATGGGGATAGGTATAATATTGCAGCAAGAGGTTTTTTATTATTTTTAAAACCTAAATTGAACGATTTTTAGATGATAGGTATGCTAAAAAGCCTTTAGTAATGCGATAGTTAGTGCGATAGTGCGGCAGTGCGACAGCTACATTAAGGAAAATAATTTATTTTATTCCTTTAAAAAACTGTCGATCTATCGTTCTGTCGCACTAAATAACTAATTTTATTGAATGAATAGGTGATACTGACATTGCCTTTAAATGGCAGGAGGTTTTGCCTCTAATGTATCGCTACTAAAGGCTTTTTAGCACACCTCTCATCTATATTAAAGGTATATTAAAGGGCTAAATGTCAAAGAATCGCTCAATTTGGATAAAAGCCGTAAAGAAAGAGGTAATGTCAAAAGTTTTATGAAAAACTGGGACAAAATATAAGAAGCTGGTGTTTAAAACTCAAGGCTGGTGATAGAAATATAAGGGAGAATTCCACAAAACCCTTTTCCTTTGCGTCTTTCAGACGCAAAGCTTCTATAAAAGGCTGTTAATATTGGTTTTCAGGAGGTAATGCAAAGTTAAAAACTGAGAAAAACAGGGGGAGGATGCCAAAATGCTATTAACTGATTGATATATAAAGATATTTAAGCATTTTGCTTAAAAACTTTTGACAATACCTAGGGCATAGAAAGGAGGTGAGAAGATGAAGACATTAAAGATAACATTGCTGTCACTGGCAGCGCTTAGCCTACTCTTTACCGGCGCCTTTGCTGCAAAACATCTGCCGGAGGAGCGTGGCAAGGCTCTTTTCAATGACGTGAAATTCGCAGGCGGCGCTGCTGGTAAGTCCTGTGGTTCATGCCATCCAGGTGGGAAGGGCGTAGAAAAGGCCGGCGAAAAGAAAGAGTTCAAGATAATGGGAAAGACCCAGAAAAGTCTTGAAGAAGCAGTGAATTTCTGTATCGAGAATGCTAACAAAGGCAAGGCTATTGATGCGAAGTCCGACCAGATGAAGGATATCGTGGCTTACATCAAGTCTCTTGCAAAAAAGCCTGCAAAGGCGCCCGGATACTAAAAGCAGAAGGGGGAGGGATGACAATCTCTCCCCCTTATATCATTTATCAGGAGGTCATTGATGTCGCTATTTTTTGTAAAATCTCTGCTGTCGGTTATTATAATTGTTTTAGCTTTATTTGCCATGTTTACAATGTTTGAGATATTTGGCAGGTCAGAGAAGAAATATGATATAGAAAAACTTAAAAAGATACATAGACTAAATGGAAAGATTTATTTTTTACTTTATTTATTAATAGCCTACTTCTGTCTTGATTTTATCTTAAATACTAAGGCAGAGCTGTCTTCAAGGGCAACATTCCATAGTGTATTTGCACTCACAATAATAGCGCTTTTATGTCTTAAAATATTCTTTGTACGGATTTACAGGCAGTTCTATGGTCAGGTAAAGACCATAGGGCTTTTAATAGCCCTCATAACCTTTGGCATGGTTGGAACATCAGGTGGTTATTACTTGCTTGTTACTAAATTCGGCACAGATAAGGCGTTTATGGAGGCAGCTGCGCCAAAAAAAGAACCTATGAAAGAAGTGGCGAAGATTATTCTGAAAACAGACACGGAGAGTATCAGAAAAGGAGAAGAGCTTTACAACTCTAAATGTTATTTCTGCCACGATGCTTATAGCATGAAATGGGGTGTCGGACCAGGGCATAAAGGAATACTCAAAAACCCGTTTTTTCCTGCAAGCAAAAAACCGGCAACACCTGAAAATGCAGCAACCCAGATACGGAATCCTTATAAAGATATGCCTTCATTCTCGTATTTGCCTGACGAGGATGTATTAAATTTGATTGCGTATTTAAATACGCTCTAAACAACCAACATGCCACGCGATATACCAATAGGGAACGGTAATCTCCTCATCGCTTTTGATCAGGACTACTGCATCAGGGATATTTATTATCCGTGTGTAGGAAAGGAGAATCATACAGATGGCCATAAATTCAGGTTCGGCATATGGATAGATGGAAAATTCGATTGGATATCCAAAGATTGGAACCTAATACTTGACTATGTGAGCGAGAGCCTTTTAACCCATGTCACGGCATTCAATGAGAATCTCGGTGTAAGCCTTCACTGCAATGACCTGATTGATTACAGGGAAAATATTTACATTAAAAAAACAATCCTGAAAAACCTTTCGAATATTGAAAGGGAATTTCGTCTATTTTTCCATCATGATTTTCATATACTCGAATCAGCTATAGGAGATACAGCTTACTTCGACCCTGATGAAAAGGCAATAATACATTATAAAGGCGACCGTTATTTTCTCATGAGCGGGATAAGGGAAGGCAGGCAAGGCATTGACCAGTATGCCACAGGGATAAAAGAGTTTCATGGACTTGAAGGGACATGGAAGGATGCAGAGGATGGAATACTTGAGGGGGCTCCAATATCTCAGGGTTCTGTTGATTCTACCATTGCCTTTTCTATAAGGATTTTTCCAGATGAAGAACAGACACTAAATAGATTGGAACGAGCATTCGAAACAAAGGTAACAGAGGTCATCCAGCGGACCAGCGATGTAAAGAGCTTCAGGTTTGCGGTTCCTGAGGATGTGGAATTCAAACCAGGACAGTTCTTTTTTGTAACCATAAGGATAAACAGCAGAGAAGTCACAAAACACTTCACCTTTTCCAATTCACCCACAGAGAAAGGGTATGTTGAATTTACAAAGAGGATAACTGACAGTGAATTCTCTCAGACATTAGACAGTCTCAAGGCAGGGGACTGGGCAAGGCTAAAGATGCCCTATGGATCATTTACCTTTGAAGGTGAGTATGAAAAGGTCGCTTTCCTGTCAGGCGGCATAGGCATTACACCCATAAGGAGCATGTGTAAATATGTCTGTGACATGAAACTTTCAACAAACATGATACTTATATATGGAAACAGGACTGAAAAGGATATTGTGTTTTATGAGGATCTTCGTATAATGGAGGCAGAAAATAAAAACATGAAGGTTGTTTATGCAGTTGGCAGCGCTATTGATAAAGACTCATGGAAGGGTGGGACAGGCTTTATTACTGGTGATATGATAAGAGAAGAGATACCAGATTATACAGAAAGGGTATTCTTTACATGTGGACCTCCTAAAATGGTCGATTATATGGTAACACTTATGCGTGATGAGATGAAAATAGATAGAGAAAAGATTAAATGGGAAAATTTCCCAGGGTATTAAAATTGACAATTTAAAACTAATAGATATAATTTAAGCAGTAAGATGCTTAGAAAAGAAAAGGGTGTGAGTATGGGCTGTGGGACATGTGGACCAAAGACAGAGAAGACTAAAAAATAATTAAATCTCCCTTTTCACCCAGTATAATCCCAATCCAAAAAAGAAGGAGGATAAGAGGTGAATGAACTACCCCGCAGCAAGCTGCGATGTATCTATTTGTCATTCTGGCTTGTCCAGAATCTTTCTGTCTCAAAGAAGGATTCCCGACGCTCTTTGCTTGCGGGAATGACAAACAAAAAAAGTACTTTACCCCCGAGGCAGAGCATCGAGGAATTCTTGGATTAAATGAAAAAACCAGCGGAGAATAGGAAACCACAATTAGTTTTTACAGTAAAAAACAAAGGAGAAGAGTTATGAAGAAAGTTTTGGCTGTTATGGTCGCAGCGGTTTTAACATTTGCGTTCATGGCAACAGCATGGGCAGAGACGAAAAAAGGCTTATCTCTTCCCAAGGGATGGAGAAGTTTTACCCATGTTAAATCAATGGTCATACCTGACCAAAGCCATGGGTTATACGGCTTCCACCATATCTATGTGAATAAAAAGGGCATTGAGACACTAAAAAAGGGAGGAACATATCCGCAGGGCGCTCTTTTCATCGGCGTCTTCTATGATGTGGTAACAGAAAAAGACGGCTCAATCAGTCAGGGGAAAAAACTTTTTTATGTGTATATGAAAAAAGACAAGACTGCAAAAGAAACAGGTGGCTGGCGCTATGCAGCCTTTGATCCTGACGGAAAATATCTTGAAAAAGACGTAAAGAAAGAGTGCTATGAATGCCACACTGCTGTGAAAGATTCTGATTATGTGTTTTCAAAATTCATAGAATAAATTGGTTGGGTAAGGAGAGAAAATGGAAAGAAAAGGTATCGTTACAATCAAAGGCAATCCTCTTGCCTTGCTGGGAACAGAACTTAAGATTGGGGACAAATCGCCTGATTTCAATGTGCTGGACGGGGATCTAAAAGAGGTCAGCCTGAAAGACTTTTCAGGCAAGATTAAGGTAATAAGCGTAACTCCGTCTCTTGATACGCCTGTGTGTGATATGCAGGCAAGGCGATTTAATCAGGAGGCTTCGAAGTTGCCTGACAGTGTTGCGGTGTTGAATATCAGCATGGACCTTCCATTTGCAATCTCGAGGTTTTGCACAACAGCAGGCATTGATAAGATTAAGGCATATTCAGACCATCGAAATGCCTCTTTCGGAAATGCATACGGGGTTTTAATAAAGGAACTGAGGCTGCTTGCACGTTCTATCTTTATTCTGGATAAAGACAATGTTATTCGCTATGTCGAGATTGTCCCTGAAGTTACCAGCCATCCTGATTATGATAGGGCTTTGAAAGAAGTCAACTCTTTGCTTGTTTCAAAGTAAACGGAAAATATATTAATGGGTATTGATATAAGTGAGATAAAAGAGCTTGCAAAAAGATTCAGTCCTGAAGAGATAGAGGGGTGTATTACACAGCAGATTGAAACAGGAGAGAATGTATGTCTGAAAGATGAGTCTTCTGAAAAGGTAATCAATGAACTTTCAAAAGCAGAATTTGTAAGGGATTTAATGGAAAAAGGCATGAATCTCGCAGATGCCTTGAGAGAGCTTGCTAAAAGGATGAGACGTATTCAGGGCGTAGCTGAAGGGACAAAGCAATGAATACCCGTGAACATTTTGAGCTTTTCAGATATCTGATGGAACAGTTGGGATTTTTTAAAGAACAAACTTAAATTGGAGGTGTGCCATGAGAAAAGTCATTTTGATTGGGTTAGGAGTAATATTTATTCTGGGATTTGGCGTTTTTGCAGATGCAATACACGAGATTATCCCGTCAGAGACTCAGATTGTCATGCCGGGGCCGGATGCTGAAAAACTTAATGAATACATAATCAAATATAATCCATACAGGGCATGGAGCTTGTGGCCTGATAAGGGAAGGCTTTATAAGGGTACTGAGCCGCATGGATTGCTTCTTACAACCTTCGTTAACGACACAGCCCTGCATTCAATAAAAAAGAAAAAGGGCATGGCTGACGGTTCACTCATTGTGAAGGAAAACTATACTGCTGATAAAAAGTTCACCGCCCTTTCAGTCATGTACAAGATAAAGGGCTATAATCCTGAGGCAGGGGACTGGTTCTGGGTAAAGTATGCGCCTGACGGAAAAGTGCTTGCATCCGGCAAAGTAGAGGCTTGCATCAACTGTCATGTGAAAAGAAAAGATAATGATTATATCTTCACAGGAAAGGTCAGAAAATAAATACTCAAAGAACAGGAGGAGGATTCATGAAGAAAATAGTTATTTTTGCGCTTATCGTCGGTTTTTCTTTGGTGATTTCTCATTCAGCATATTCTCATGAGAAAGAACATGTGAAGGGAAAGACACAGTTCACAAAACATTTTCATGAAAGTCTTTTCCAGGTTACTGATAAGGGAGAATTCAGTATAGAGCTTTTGTTGGATGAAAAAGAATATAAAATTGGGAGCAATGTCCTCGGCATTGTAATACATGATAAGCATGACGAAGATGTGGAAGGCGCAGAGATTAATGTCAATGTTCGGACAACCGGTGGGAATATAGAGTCGGCAGTTGTTAAAGAGAAAGGCGGCGGACTTTATACCATAGCAGGTGTGAATCCCCAAAGGGAGGGCAGATGGGAGCTTGTGATAAAGGTAAAAAAGAAAAAGATTGAGGACAGCACAGTCTTTCTTTTCCCTGATGTTGTAAGAGGCCGTGCGCCTGCCGGGAAATATGAAAAATAGGAAATTGCAGAGGAATGAGAGCGTTCATTGCGTAAGAGCCCATATCCGAGGGAAAATATGCCTCATGCTGGGTTAATGGATGCCAATGCTCTCGGGCATGAAAAGGCTTTGCTTATGAGGGCAAGGCTCCATATCCGTGGGGGAAAAAGAAGGCTGCGTCAGGGCAAGATATCGGCAGGCATTGTAACTCTTCATGACGCACTTAGCGCAGCGAGGGAGTGGTATATGGTTTCGCCGGCACGAAGAAAAAGACTTAGTGTCGGCGGTGACGATGACATGAATGATGATAAGACTATTTTTAATCTATTGAGACGTTCTGGCGTGCTTGACGCTTCTTTCGATTATGAGTCATTTGACGGGTTGGTCGAAAAAGCATTGGATAAGGAATTGGCTGGTTATGACTATTCAGGTATCATAAAAGGAATCGAGTCAGTTATGACACAGCTTGGGGTGATGCCATTTGACGAAAGCGAACTTCCTCCAGAGGATCCGTCAACTTTTTAAAATGTAATTGTTCCTTATTACAGGCTGAAGGAAAAGGGCATTTATGAAGAAAGGCAGGATTAAGAGGAAACACGGCTATAAGGTGGAGGCAAACAAAGCTTTGAAGGAGATAAAAAGCGAGGATTATGATGCGCTTATTCTTCCCGGAGGCAGGGCGCATGAAGATGTGACTCGAAACTTTTGCAAAAAACCTGTTGTTTACCTCGGAGGCTTCTCTGTTTTGAACGGCTCATTTCAGGGAGGATGAGATATGAACGGAGCATTATTTCAGGGTTCATGGAAGATAGCAACAATAATGGGGATACCAATTAGGGTGCATTTTTCATGGCTTATTGTTTTTGGTTTAATAACATGGTCATTATCTACTTTCTATTTTCCGCAGGCAGCCCCTGACCTGCCGACAGCCTCTTACTGGATTAAGGGTGCCATAGCAGCTCTTTTGCTTTTTGCCTCAGTTGCATTCCACGAGCTTGCCCATTCTTATATAGCAATGAAATACAGGCTTTCTATCGTGGGGATTACACTGTTCATTTTCGGGGGCGTTGCACAGATGAAAGGAGAACCGCCACATCCAAAAGCGGAGTTCAGGATTGCGATTGCAGGTCCCCTTTCAAGCTTTTTCCTATCAGTGTTTTTCTTTTTTCTCTACATGAATACGGTTGGCGGGACAAGGGCGCTTTTCTCTTATCTTGCACAAATCAATTTTATACTTGGGGCATTTAATCTTATTCCTGGCTTTCCGATGGATGGAGGAAGGGTGCTGAGGTCAGCAATATGGAGTAAGACAAAGAATTTTTTTTATGCCACGCAAAAGGCATCGATTATCGGACGAAATATTGCTTTATTTTTTATCTTCTTTGGAATCTTCTCGCTATTTGCCAGTATTCCAGGCGGCTTTTGGCTGATGCTGATAGGGTGGTTTCTCTATACCGCAGCGCAGGCTGCTTATCAACAATCAACATTTCAGGAAAGCTTGTCGGGAGTAAAGGTCAGGGATATTATGGTGAGGGATATAGTGTCGCTAAGCCCACTGATTTCAATTGATGAGGCTGTAAACGCTTACTTTCTCAGGTACGGATACGGCGGATTCCCTGTTATTGAGGGCGGCAAATTTCTCGGTATCGTAACCTTAAAAGAGATCAAGGATATTCCAAGAGAAAATTGGTCAAGGGTGAAGATATCCGATATTTTTGTGCCTCATAATACAAGGTGGGAGGTGGCATCCGAAGAGGACGCAATAAAGGGCATCGAACTTATGATAACAGAGGACAAAGGCAGGATTGCTGTGATAAAGGATGGAGGGCTAATTGGTCTCATTACAAGAAACGGCGTCGCACGCTATGTGCAGATTAAAGGGAAAAAGTGAGGATGATTATTATGAATAATGACCTTAGGAATTTTCTAATCGGTATGCTTTTTTTATTTACCATACTGTTAAATATTCCATCTTCTTATGCCTCAGAAAAATGCATACCTACAAGGCCGGATATGGAGGGGCCATTCTATAAGCCAAATGCGCCTTTAAGGAATAAAACCGGTATCGGGCTTATAGTAAAGGGAAGGGTTCTTTCTTATCCTGATTGTAAGCCGATCCCTAAAGCTGTGATTGAATACTGGCATGCAAATCCAGATGGAGTATATGATGATGCCCACAGGGCAATATTTTTTTCTGATAAAGACGGTGGATACATGTTCGTAACTAATTTTCCGGGCATCTATCCCGGAAGACCGCCGCATATACATTTAAAAATTAAGGCTGCAGGTTTCAGGCCTTTGACAACCCAGCTTTACTTCAAGAAACAGGTCAAGGAAGAAATATTTGATATAGTGCTTGTGCCTGACAAAGGCAGGATACCGTGAAGAATAAAAATCTTTTGTTTTGCATGTCATTCCCGCTTGTCGGGAATCTTTCTTGAAGAAGGATGCTGGACAAGCCAGCATGACAGAAATAAGGTAACCCTGCAGCAAGCTGCAGGGAATAGCAGTTTAATCGGATAGGACAAATGACAAAAAGCAGATGCGGTTTCATAATAATCAATTGTCTATTAATACTACAGCGAAGTTTCCTGCCGATACATCATATTATATTGGTAAGGCGTCAAAATTCCCCCTTAGAAAACTGACCTTTACCCACAACCTCGCCTGCTGGACACGGTATTGCGCCGCAGTTGTGGGACAGCGCTGACCATGACCTTCCAGATTTCGGTGATATCGTCAAGCCGTTGTATCCCGAGCCACAGGGTTTGAGTGCCTGGATCGC
>CAMTXX010000004.1:0-15396 GCA_947085825.1 uncultured Nitrospira sp.
AATTTTATTTTTCGATACCTTAGTGTACCTTAAAGTGATAGTTTCTGCGCATATTTTTATCCATACAGCGATTCAAGATAATCTTAATAAATCATCGAGTTAAATAAAATTTTGAGCAATGTCTGCATTTTTCGGGTTAAGCCAGCCCTGCCTGTGTCAGGTTTACTTTACGGAGATCAATTCAATCTCGAAGATAAGCGCTGCGTTCGGGCCTATGACATTTCCTGCTCCGCGCTCGCCGTAAGCAAGATTCGAAGGGATAAACAGCTCCCACTTTGAGCCCTCTTGCATCAACTGCAAGGCCTCTGTCCAGCCGGCAATGACGCCCTTGACCGGAAAGGTTGCCGGTTGTCCCCGCTTGTATGAACTGTCGAATTCCGTCCCGTCTGTCAATGTGCCGCGATAATTTGTGACTACTGTATCATCTGCCTTAGGCGTCTTGCCCGTGCCTTCTTTTATCACCTTGTATTGCAGGCCGCTCGGCAGGGTTTTCACCCCTTCTTTTTTCCTGTTATCAGAGAGAAAGGCCTCTCCTTCTTTTTTGTTTTTCTCCATAAGCTGTTCAGCACGTTTTGCCTGTTTTTCCATAAGCTCCTTCTGAAGGGTTGAGAGGGTTTCATTTATTTCCTGCTCGGTCAAGAGCAGCTTGTTGCCGGAGACAGCATCCTTTATCCCCTGTGCAAGCATATCGGGATCAATGTCAATTGATTGGGCCTTCAATTTACTCCCGATATCAGCGCCTATACTGTAACTTTGCTTTTCCTTGGGGGTTTGAAACTGTTTTTTCTCTTCTGCATTGGCCTGACCCGCCAAAAGAACAACACCTAAAACCATAGACAATAATCTCATTTCTCCTCCTGGTATAATCCTCGCCCATAGCTTGGGAAAGGAAGTTTACCCCGTTAGAAGTAAAACTTCTAAACAGGGGTTATAATAGTTTTTCTCTAACCCGTGAAATATCACCCCTGCACAATGTTTCTCTGAAAATTGAGGAACTCATATAACTTCACTCTTATTTTACCATCTAACTGTCAAGAAGGTCTTTGAGCAAACCCTCAAGAATAGTCAGGATTGTTATTACCTCAAAGCCCGCACCCTTTCCCGAAGCAGATTCGTAAAATATTGGTAGTCATCAATATCAGCCGGTTTTTTTGAAAAATCGATATCTGAAGCAATAAGCGGCCTGCCGAAAATTACAATAATCTTTGCAGGCCTTGGCCAGAAAGCGGTGCGGGGAAGCGCTTTAAAGGCTCCTTTAATGCAGACCGGAACTACAGGCACATTGGTTTCGACCGCCAATATCCCCACGCCTTTTTTAAATTCCATGAGGTTGCCGTCAATCGAGCGACCGCCTTCCGGAAAGACAGAAAGGGAACAGTTATTCCTCAAAACATACGCAGAGGTCTGCAAAGCCTTGTTCAGATATGAAGATGAGTCAATCGGAATAACATGACTGATCTTTGCAAGCCGGCCCTTGATGGCTCCGGTGAAAAAATCCCGCAGTCCAAGGGAATAAATATTTTTAAAATAAGAAAAAGGAAGCGAAAGAAGCAGAACAAAGCCGTCGAGATAACTGGTGTGATTTGGAGTGAGTATAAAATTTCTTCCGGAAGGAATATTCTGAATTCCCCTGGCCTCGAGCCTGAAGAAGAATTTGCATATGAACTTCAGAAGCGTATGCATGAGAAAGACCGGCGCCAGCAGCGCGGTCGGTTCTTCAAACCGGATCTTCTCCTCTGGCTCTGCAGCAAGGATGTTTTTCCAACTCGTCTTTCCAATGTCCTCTGCGGCAAAGCCCTGAGATGTCTGTGTCCTGATCTTCTCTGTCAGTTCTCCTGCAGTATGGATATCCGCCAGAAAATTGTCCGGCAGTTTTATAGAGAAGGTCTTTTCCAGACTCGCTGCCAGTTCGATCTTCGAAAGCGAATCCAGGCCAAGATCAAGCTCAAGGTGGTCCTCATCTCTGATCTTCTGTTGAACCCTTGAAAACTGCCGTAAGGCATTGATTATCACCTGTGTTGTTTCGTCCTTGCTCAGGGGCTTCTCTTCTTCGGTTGCCTTTTCTCTTGCCTGAGAGGGCTTGCCGATATGACCCTTTATCATGAAGCGCCTCAGTTTGCCCAGAGGGGTCCTTGGAAGGGGTTCTTTGCTGATGGAGTACCCAGTCACCCTCATATAGGAAGGGATTTTGCCTGACAGCTCGTTAATTCCCCACTTGACCGCTTCCTGGATATTGGCTATGCCTGCCTGCTTTGCGTATTCGAAATCAGGGACGATAACCGCATGCAGGGATTCTGCAATCCCCTCTGACTCGATTCCCAGGATACATATTTCCTTGATCAGCGGAGACCCAAGGTATAATTTCTCAATATCTTCAGGATATATGTTTTTGCCTGAACTGAGCACTATCACCTCTTTTGAGCGGCCGGTGATGAATAGATAATCGTCTCTGTCAATCCTGCCAATGTCGCCGGTGCTGAACCAGCCGTCCCGGATCACATCGGCAGTTGCCGAATGGTTCTTGTAATAGCCTTTCATCACCATCGGACCTCTGGCTCTGATCTCCCCTTCACCTGTTTCAGATGGATTCAGTATGTTCAGTTCAACAGAATCAAGTGGTTTGCCGGCAGATCCCGGCTTTCTGCAAGAGGGGGGATTGAACGTCAGGACAGGCGAAGTCTCTGTCAGGCCATAGCCTTCGAGCACTGTAAAGCCAAGGGCTTCAAGGTCTTTCATTATCAATGGATCGAGTTTTGCTCCTCCACTTGTAAAGAAACGGAATTGCGCTCCGAACGCCCTGTGCGCTGAGCTGAATAAGTATCGTCCGATATTTATATTCAACTTCTCTCTGAGTAATCCCGATAAACCATGAAATTTTAACAGGAGAAAAGACAAGGGGCCGGGCAGTCCGCTTATTTTTTTCATGATCCCGTTTCTGAGCAGTCCAAGCAACTGGGGCACACCTACGAGTATGCTCACCCCTCTTTCCTTTATCGCAAAGAGCAAGTCCGGCCCTTTCAGACTCACGGGATATGTAATTGAGGCCCCGAGAAAGACCGGCAGCAAAAAGGTGCACATGAATGCATACGTATGATGTAAGGGGAGAACAGACAGGACATTATCCCCATGGGTCACGATACGGACGCCTATGAGCGCCTCTGCGTCAGAACAGAAATTATGATGAGTAAGCATGACTCCTTTGGGCTTGCCTGTTGTGCCTGAGGTATAGATTATAGATGCGATATCTTCAGGGGAGAGTTCAGGAAATCTGACGGGCTCTTCCGTGTGAGAAAGGAAACGGAATTCCTGCGAGTCAAGATTAATGGTTTTCAGTTTATGACCCAGCCCGGAGAGCTTCTCAGCGGCTGTCTGTAGTGCCGCTTCTGTCATCTGGCTATAAAAGACGATCTTTGCCTCTGAGTCATACAGGAGATTCTGTATCTCCTCTGTACCGAGCTGGGAGTCCAGGGGAACCGCAACACCGCCTGCGGTCAGTACCGACAGATATGTGGAGCACCATTCCGGTCTGTTTTCTGCAATGACTGCAACGCGGTCGCCCTTTTCCAGTCCTATGCTCAGCAGATAAGCGGCAATGGATGACACCTTTTCTGAAAAGGCCTTATAGGTGATCGACTCCCATCCATCTCTGAAATAATGGAAAAGTGTATTATCCGGATAAATCGCAACAACGCTTAAAAATTTTTCAGGTATGGTTTTCCCGGTCATTTCATATCCCCATGTCCAAAAAAGACTCCAAAGATGTTTTCTCCTGTTCTGCATTAAATGGATAGCGAGCGTATTCCCTGTCCCGAAAGCCTTCGGGATTGCGGGGTCAAGCGAGCGAATAAGATAAAATAATTCCTTGCATTAAGATTCCCTGTCCCGAAGGCTTTCGGGACAGGGAATCTTCAAAGTTTTTTACGGTATCTGTTATGCTTTTTTACATTGTACTAAAATCCTGTAATTTTAACCAGGTTAAAAAAACCGGCGGAAACAGGGCAATGAAACAAGAGAATTTTCAGCTCGGTTAAATGTATTATATGAATACATGAACTTTTCCATCAGACAGAAGATATTCCTCAGCTATATCGTCATGATAGCCTTCACCCTGATCGTGGGTGTATACGCTATTTACACCCTCAAGCGCCTCAACAGCATCACGACAACCATATTATTTAATTATGCCACGGTAAATGAAAAATTGACGAGGATGAATGACGGCATACTGGCCCAGGACCTGCATGAAAAACGCTACCTGATGCTCCGGCAGCACGATGCAGAAAACATGTTCTGGGAAAGAGGAAGAGAGTTCAAACGATATCTGGCGGAACTTGCCAAATCAGGAGCATATGAAAGCAGTGTTATAGATAACATTTCAGAAAGCCACCAGAAATATAATGCCTTGTTTACAAAAGAGGTTTCTCTTATCAGGCAGGGCAGAAACCGGGAAGCCGAAGAACTGTCCTCAAATGATACCAGGACGGCTTTTAACACGCTTCTTTCATCATTGAAAGATATGGATCTCAAGCTCAGGGCGCAACAGGATTATTATATAAACCAGACTAACGTATTAAGCGAGAAATCATTGATAATAACCATTGCGCTGAGTGTTTTTTCCTTTGTCTTCGGTATCCTGTTTGCATATCTCATCACTAACCACCTCAATGCCTCGATAATCAGGTTTAAAGAGGCTGCTGATTCCATCAAAAGCGGCGACTTCGATAATCTGCCGGAGATTAAAGGAGCTGATGAGCTTGCAGACCTGGCTTTATCGTTCAAGCAGATGTCAGAAAGGCTTAAGGAACTCGAAGAGATGAACCTTGATGCCAATCCCCTGACAAAGCTCCCCGGGAATCTCGCTATTGAAAAAGAACTTTTTACGCGGCTGAACGAGACGCAGAGCTTCTCCTTCTGCCTTATAGACCTCGATAATTTCAAGTCCTTCAACGACCGGTACAGCTATGCAAGGGGCAGCGATCTCATTAAATGGATGGCCGAACTTCTGATCAGGATAAAGAATGAATACGGGACTGAAGAGGATTTTCTGGGACATATAGGCGGGGATGATTTTATCCTGATCTGCTCTCCTGAAAGGGTGCAGACGATATGCAACAGGATAATAGAGGAATTCGACAGGGAGATCATCGCGCATTATGATCCCGAGGACGCTAAAAAGGGGTTTATCGTCTCTATCGACAGGAATGACAAGCCCGCGATGTTCGGCATTATGACAGTCTCAATAGCGGTAGTGAACATTGACAGGACGCTCATCAACGAGCCGAAGGAAGTGACCCAGAAGGTGTCTGAACTCAAGCAGTATGCAAAGAAGTTTGCAAAGAGCATCTGCATTATGGACCGCCGTCGCGCGCGATAGAGTTCCTTTTTACCCCGGCACACCGTCAAAAGCCATCCTTACAATTATGCATGGCCGGTTTGTGCTATAATCCTAAGCGATGGATATCAAAAAACTGGTCAAAAAAGAAGTCTCCAGCCTCAAGGCATACAACGCAAAGGAGGTCCCCTGCAGGATCAAGCTCGATGCGAACGAAAGCCCCTGCGGTTTTAAAGATTCTGTTAAACACCTTGCCGGAATCAAAACCAACAGATACCCGGATCCGGAGGCAAAGACCCTGCGGCAGTTGCTCGCAAAAGACCTTGGCGTGAAGCCGGAGAACATGCTCTTTGGAAACGGCTCAGATGAACTGATCTGCTATCTAATCACCACCTTTGGAGGGCCTATTGCGTACCCTGTCCCGACGTTCACGATGTACGGGATCATCAGTCAGGCGCTCGGCGCAAAAAAAATAGAGATCCCTCTTGATAAAGACTTTGATCTTGACAGTGACGGATTTCTGAACGCTGTAAAAAAAGAAAAACCGAAACTCATCTTCCTCAGCAGCCCAAACAACCCTACAGGCAACTGTTTTTCAACCGACAGGATATTGAAGATCCTCGATGCATCGCGGGGCATTGTTATCGTGGATGAGGCGTATCAGCCCTACTCAAGCGAAGCAGGAATGCTCCCTTTATTGAAAGATTACAGGAACCTCGTCATCCTGAGGACCCTCAGCAAGATCGGCCTTGCAGCGCTGCGGCTCGGCTATATGATCGCCGACCCTGAGATTGTCGCAGAGGTGAACAAGGTCAGACTCCCCTTTAATATCAATTCCTTTTCACAGGCAATTGCAACAGCAGCGCTGAAAAAAAAGAAGGAATTCAGAACATCCATAAAGGCGATTGTAACGGAAAGAGACAGGCTGTTCGAAGAGATGGAGAAGATCAAAGGCATTAGGCCCTTTCCATCTGAGGCGAACTTCATCCTCTTTAGAGTCTCAGATCCTGATTTAGTTTATGCCGCGCTTCTGAAAAAAGGCATCCTCATCAGGAATATAAAGGGTGTTGTAAAAGACTGCCTGCGCGTTACAGTCGGCACGCCTAAAGAGAATACCGCGTTTCTGAAGGCGCTGAAAGAGATAGCGCGTTGATTCGCTAAATAAAAACCCCTGGACAGTATCACTGCTGTCCAGGGGTTCAAATCTTTTTTATTTAAGCTTCTGCAGCTTTCGAAAGGGTATTGACCTTTCTGGTCAGTCTTGAAATCTTTCTTGCGGCGTTATTTTTATGAATAATCCCTTTTGATTTTGCGCTGCAAATGGTCTTTATAGCCTTCTGAAGAGCGCTTGCTGAGGTGTCTTTCTCTGTGGCTTTAACAGATGCTTCCACAGCCTTGATAACACTCTTTATCTTGGTGCGTTCAGTCCTGTTGCGCTCATTTCTCTTGTCTGCCTGCCTGTTTTTTTTGATTGCCGATAGATTTTTTTTAGGTGCTGATTTTGCCGCCAAAGTTTAAATTCCTCCTTTTAGTAAGTTATATTTTATACCATATGATGCCAGGTTAAATCAATAATCTGATTTTGAACCTTATTCAAAATATGCTCTTATGTGGTAAAATCTATTCCATGAAAAAATATAAGCCTATTTCCCTGAAATCCGTCAAAACCTATTCATTGTGCGGCAGAAGCAGCAAGGTGTCTTTAAAATCCTTTGCCGGCCTCCCTGCAAAAGGTGATACATTGGCATCCTTTCTGGATAAACTCCCTGAAGCCTTTGCTGTAAAAGATTTCAGGGATGTTGTCAGCGCGGTTGTTCAGGCAAGGAAGCAGGACAGGCCTGTTGTCCTCGGAATGGGGGCCCATCCGATAAAACTTGGTCTTTCACCTCTTATCCTAGAACTGATGAAGAAGAAGATAGTGACCGCAATAGCAACAAATGGCGCCTGCGCCATACATGACTTTGAGGTGGCTATGGCCGGACATACCTCCGAGGATGTTGCGCGTGAGTTATGTTCAGGCGCCTTCGGGATGTCAAAAGATACCGGAAAGGGCGTGAACCAGGCCATCAACAGGGGGGTTAAAAAAAGCTATGGCATAGGCAAGGCGCTGGGCGAAGCAATCAGCAAGGGGAAATTCAAATATAAAGATAACAGCATCTTTGCGGCAGCATATAATATGACTATTCCGCTGACTGTCCATGTCGCCATAGGCACGGACATTATACATATGCACCCTGAAGCAGATGGTGCGGCGCTCGGGAAAGGCAGCCTGCATGACTTCAGGTTGTTTGCTTCAGTTGTTGCAGACCTTGAAGGGGGAGTCTATATAAATCTGGGCTCTGCCGTCATATTGCCCGAGGTCTTTCTAAAGGCGCTGAACGTTGCAAGGAACCTTGGCAACAAGGTGGATAATATAACTACCGTTAATATGGATTTTATCCAGCATTACAGGCCGAGGGAGAATGTCCTGAAGAGGCCTACAATGAACTCAGGCCAAAACTTTGCCTTGACCGGCCATCATGAGATCATGTTCCCTCTTCTGACGGCTGCAATAATCGAGGAGATGCCATGAATATTACTGTTGATCAGGATGCCTGCATAAGTTGCGGCGCCTGTGAGGAGATATGTCCTGCTGTTTTCCATCTCAGTGAAGTAACCGGGAAATCAGAAGTTATAGACGCCGAGGCCTGTGAATATACAGGCTGCTGCGAGGCTGCGGCAGAGAACTGCCCCGTTAGTGCGATCACTGTGAAAGAATGATTTTGGACTGCAGAGGATTATCCGGCCTCTGGATTGGCTGGTTAAAACTGTCCGTAGTGTTCAACATATACATCTTTCATTCTCTTTTCCCCCGTACCCAACAAGGTTTTCGGACTCAGGATGGACCCTGAGCTGGCAAAGAAGCTGAAAATTCTGGCGGTGAAGAAGGATACGCAGGTGTATAAGGTACTTGACCCAAAAAATGCAGCCGGCAAGGACATGGATGACTGAAAAGTATTTTGTCCCGACAGAAGTCGGGATCGAAATTAAAAGACTTTGAAGGCGTCCATGTCCTTGCATACAAAATTCAACTGCATTATTTGGGTTAATAAATATAACAGTTTTATACTTCGGAAAAACCAGGTCAGGGTTGCCCGGCAAAGTTTTATCATGCCCGACAATCCGGAATTCAAATTACTGCTCGCCGGCCTTAAGGCAGACTTCTTTAATAAAATCCTGGGACAGCCACAGCCCGGCATTTTGAAGCTTTGTGAGGCAGTCTTTTACTGAGGAGATAATACCCCTTCTCTTTGAAAGAAGGATAACTCCGACAGTTCCGATACAACGACAGCCGAGCGTTGAAGCACATTTTCGGGCCTCACGGTCGTCTATCACTGCCCAGTATTCAGAATGCTTCAATGCATGAGTCAGCACAGCGCTTTCACCTTCGCCCAGATCCCAGGCTATGACCCTAAAAACGGCAGTTAGCCACGGATGAACACGGATAAACACTGATAAACACTGATAAAACAAACACCTGAAAAGATAAAACTCTTCACCAAATAGGTGATTTACTTTGTCTGTAGAAGTCTTTGATATATCTGTGTAAATCTGCGTAAATCTGTGGCCAAATGCTTTTTATAGGATAAATTATTACTGGATAAGCCGTTTTCGCATCAGCCTGAATGGGTAGGGAGCGAGGATTATCGCCACAAAAACAAGCCATGCAATATCCCATAGATTGCCCGGCAGTTGGCCGAGGGCAGCGGAACGGCAAACGTTCACAAGATGATAGAGGGGCGTGAAAAAGGCGATCTTTGAAGCCAGAGGAGGCAAGGACTCAATCGGGAAGAAGATGCCGGAGAAAAGAAACATGGGTGTCATTAAAAGGGTATAGAAATAATTGAAGGAATCTATGCCGGGGACAATCGCAACGGCAATCATCGAGATCTCGGCAAATATCAGGCCGCTGAAGAAAAGCACCGGAATGACGGCAAGAATCATAGGGGAACTCACGAGTCCGAAGGCGGAAATCACAACCATAATGATCGTGCCGTAGAGCATGCTCTTTGTAGCGCCCCACATAAGTTCTCCTGCTATAAGGTCATCTACGTTTACAGGCGTAGCAAGTATCGCGTCAAAGGTCTTTTGGTAAAACATTCTTACATAAGTGCCGTAAGTACACTCATAGGCAGCAGCGAACATTGCTGAGGATGCGATGATGCCCGGCGCTATAAAGTTGATATACGGCAAGCCGTTGATCTCTTTCACAAAGGCGCCGAGGCCGAGGCCGAGCGCCGCGAGATAAAGCACAGGCTCAACGAAGTTGAGCGCAAGGCTTGACTTGTAGAGTTTTGTATAGACAGTAAAGTTCCTCTGCCAGACCCTTAAGGCCTTCTTAGGCTGCAAGAGGCCTCCCTGTTAATTTAAGATAGACGTCTTCGAGATTGCCGCCGTGGAGCGTCATGAGCTTAAGCGGAGAATCGATTACCACAATCTTCCCCAAGTCCATGATCGCGACCCTGTCGCAGAGTTTTTCTGCTTCTTCCATGTAATGGGTTGTGAGGATAAGGGTCGTGCCCTTTGATTTCAGATAGCCCATCTTATCCCATACAGCATGTCTCGAATGAGGGTCAAGTCCTGTGGTCGGCTCATCGAGGATCATTATCTCCGGATTGTTTATAAGAGAACGGGCAAGAAGCAGCCTCTGCCGCATACCTCCTGAGAGGGCCTTAATATTGACGTCGGCCTTTTCCCTCAGTTCAACAAAATCGAGGAGTTCCCGGGCGCGTACTGAGGAGACCTTTTTCGGAATATCGAAGTAGCGGGCATAGACGATCAGGTTTTCGAAAACTGAAAGATCAGGGTCAAGGTTATTGTCCTGTGGCAGCACTCCTGTCCTTGATTTTATCTCACTCGGTTGATTTGCCACATCAAGGCCGAGCACCTTCAGTTCGCCGGAGGTCACCGGCAGGAAGCAGTAGATCATGCGCATGACCGTTGTCTTGCCGGCGCCGTTGGGGCCGAGGAAGCCGAAGCATTCTCCTGAAAATATCTCGAAGTCAATATTATCAACAGCCCTGAGGGATGGGTAGTCTTTTGTCAGGTTTTTCGCTGAAACCGTAATCATAATCTTTTATAATACCCTAATCATGCAGAAAATGAAGCCCCCCGGTTATTTGCGGGCAGGTCAGAGAACATGCCGCGACTCAGCCGGTCAGTATGCGGATTTTGAAAGAAGTGCGGCGGCCTGCAAAAGAGTTCGCGCAAGTGATTTGTCAGCGCGCATCTATTCATAATGCGTCCACATGCGTATTATTTTAACTGTTTTTATTTCATCAAGAATCTCGTAAACAAGTCGATGTTGTATATTTATTCGTCTGGAATATGCGCCGACCAGATCACCGGCTAATTTCTTAAAAGGAGGATGGTCTTGATAAGGATTTTCTTCTAATATCTTAAGCAGTTGTTCTGTTTGAGGGCGTAAACCTGAAGCGGAAATCTTTTTTGCGTCTTTTTGAGCCTGCCTGGTGTATGCAATCTTCCATATCACCAGCGAAGGTCCTTTGAACATTTTTCGATCGGTGTTTTCAAACCCTTACGTATTGATTCGCCCATCCCGGGAATCGAAAGCAAATAAAGCGTTTCCTGAATAGAACTCCAATCGCTTTCAGAAACCATCACGGCAGTGCTACGTTTCCCTGAAATATGTATTGCCTCGTGGGACTCTTCTACCTCGTCAATCAAACGGTACAATTTTTTTCTTGCCATGGTTGCTGTTATAGTTGCCATAAGTTGACCTCCTCTAAACGTACGATATAGTGTACGCTATATGATAGGGTTGAGTCAATATTTTATTGAGCTGAAAAACGATAGAAACCAAGCCATAACAGGCAACCTGAAAACGCAAGCGCCTTTTCAAAGGCATTTAACCGCTGCGCAGTGACAACCGAATATAGACTGAGCGGGGAAGTAAGAAAGCAGGCGGTGAGAAATATCCATTTCGGGATTCCGGCTTTATAGGGTTTCTCAGGGAAGAAAGAACAAAACGGGCATTCGATCTCGCCCTCAAGCCTGTGTCCGCACCGAACACATCTCGTTATTCCAAGGGCTTCATCTGTATCTTCCAGGTTCATCTATATGTCTGCTGCGCGCTCAAAGTTTTAATTCTGTGATTGAAATGGGATTTGTGTTTACACCCATCACCTTCACTCCGAAATGAAGATGGGGGCCGCTCGACCTGCCGGATGAACCGACAAGCCCTATAACCTCATTTTTCGCAACAAGATCTCCGGGACTCACCTTAAACGCGGACATATGCATATAAACCGTAAAAATTCCCAGGCCATGGTCAAGGACAACTGTCTTGCCGCCAAAGAAAAGTTCTTCTGTCAGCACGACCCTTCCTGTGTTTGAAGCCCGTATTTCTTCCCCTGTCTTTCCTTTTATATCCAGGCCGCGGTGGATGCTGATTGTCTCTTTGTTGATAATTCTTTTGACGCCGAAAGGGGTAGATAACGGATTCCCAAGGGGGAGTATAAAACTGCCTTCCCAGAGTTTCTCTGAATCCGCCAGCCAAAGGGAATTCAACAGGTCTGCTTCTTTTTTGATCCGTTCAATATCCTCGGGGCTTGGAGATACCTTATCCTCAGGAAGGGTGAGATGTATTGTCTCAAACCTGCTTTTTAACACACTTAAGCGCAGCACGGTAGTCAGTCTGCCGATCTTCAGAGGGATACGGTAAGCGCCCGGGCTGCTATTTAAATCAACCGCTCCAATGGCAACAAAGCAGCCTCTTCCACAACTGCTGAAAAGAAGCGGTTTTCCGTTTAAGTCAGCCGACGGCTCTGTTGCATCTTTCAACCCGCTGACCCTGATCATGAAAGCATCTCCGGGATGTATCTTTGAAGGAAATATCTTTGACTCAAAGGCCTCTGCATGAGGGGCGTGGATAGTTACGAAAATTATTGAACACAGGATGGTCAGACATAAACAGGACAATGCTTTCATGAGACCTCCTGTGATCTGCAATTCATTATTGTTTTCATTGTATATTTTAATATGAACCTGGGGGCAAAGGCAAAAACAGCATCTCCTTTACATTTTATATGGTATTCTTGTATCTTTTTAGAATGATAGATTTGCATACCCATACTGTATTCAGTGACGGTGAACTGATACCCTTTGAGTTAATCAGAAGGGCCGAAGCAATAGGATACAGTGCGATCGCCATCACCGATCATATTGATGCCTCAAATATAGACCTGATCATTCCGCGCATAGTAAAAGCCGCGCAGAAGATGAAGCCGTTTATCTCGATAGACGTACTGCCCGGCGCTGAAATAACTCATGCCCCGCCGGAACTGATACCTGAACTGGTAAAAGAAGCCCGGCATCTCGGCGCAAAGATCGTTATTGTGCACGGAGAAACCATCGTGGAACCGGTGCTGAAGGGCACAAACAGGGCTGCCATAACAGCAGGGGCTGACATCATTTCACACCCGGGACTGATATCAACAGAAGACCTTCTGCTTGCAAAAGAAAAAAACGTACTGCTCGAAATTACCTCCAGAAAGGGGCATTCCCTTGCCAACGGCTATGTTGCAAAAGAAGCGGTCCGTTTCGGCGCGCCGCTTTGTATCAATACAGACAGCCACAGCCCTTCAGACCTGATAACCAAAGAAACCGCTCGGCAGATACTGCTTGCAGCAGGGATCGAAGAAAACAGAATAGACAGCATATTTGAAAACTCAAAATCTTTGATAGATAAAGTTTTAAGGAGGAATTAATGCCGAAGGTAATAAAGAAAAAAGCCGGGAAGAAGGATATTGGTTCAGAGGCCGAAATTCAGGATGCGCTGACAGAACTTAAGAACTCATTTAAGAAAAAACAGAAAACAGTGCTCATATATGGCCTGATCGGATTGAGCGCGGTTTTAGTCCTTGCCGTAATTATTTTTTCTCAGTACTCAGCGGACCAAAAATCCCGCGAGATCGAAAACAAGGCCTATAATATATATCATAATCTCAATCAGAAGAAGGATATTTCAAGGCAGGAGCAATATCAGCAGGCTCTTGAGTTGTTTCAGCAGGCCTATGGCAAACAAAAATCACCAAGGGTGCTCCTTTATATAGCAAGCTCCTATTTTGAACTCGAAAAATATGATGAAGCGCTGAAAACCCTGAATGACTTCACAAAAAAGCATGCAAATGCAAAGGAACTCCTGCCGATCGCTTACCGGAAAATAGCGGCCATCCAGCTCATAAAAAACGACAAGGAGGCAGCGCTGAAAACACTTGACAGCCTCTATAAATCAGGGGCTATTTATCAGGACTACGCCCTGATAGAGGCCGGCAGAATCCTTGAAATGGAAGGCAAAAAGGCAGAGGCAGAGGCAAAATTCAGGGAGCTTGCTGAAAAATTCCCGGGCTCCCCGTTTGCTGAAGAAGCCAGGGCAAAACTCGTGGAGAAAAAAGAGGACTAAGCAGCGTTCAGTTTTTCTTGTTTTTTACGGTTGTACTGCTCTTTTTAGCCTCGGATACTTTACTGGCGGAGGCTTTTTTTACAGAGGCTTTTTTTGCAGATGTTTTCCTGGCAGAGGCTTTCTTTATGGATGCCTTTTTGTTCTTATTATTGGATGAGGCCTTGCGGTACGAAGCCTTCTTTATCAGCGATTTATCCAAAGAATCAAGCCGGTAGAGGTCTTTCGGCGGAAGATAAATCACTGTCCCTGTTTTTAAAGGCATAATCTTTTCCATGGAGTTGAGCGAAAGAATGACAGAGACCGGAATGCCCGTCTTTTTGGCAATCTGGTTGAATGTCTCGCCTTTCCTGACCGTATATCTGTCTATCGTAAACCGTTCATCCTCCGGGATGGCTTTAAGGGCCTCCATGAACTGTTCTTTGGTGCCTTGAGGTATTTTCAGAGTATAGCCGGGGACATCAGGCGGCGTACACCACCTCCGCAATTCAGGATTCAGCCTCTTGATCTCCTCAATGGTTGTTCCTGCGCATTCCGCTGCCACAGAAAGATCGATAGGAGAGTCCAGCCTGATTTCATCAAAGATCAGGGGTTCGCGATATTCGATCTCCTCAAACCCGAATTCCTCCGGATTCGCAGCTATTAGACTTGCTGCGATAAATCTCGGGACATATTCCTTTGTCTCTGTCCTGATATGATTTGTGCCGAGAAGGTCCCAATAATCATCAGCGCCGCTCCTCTTCATCGCCTTCTGGATTCTTCCTTCACCTGCATTATATGCAGCCATCGCAAGGTTCCAGGAGCCGAACATCTTATACAGGTCCTTCAGATAAGAAGCCGCCGCGCCGGTAGATTTAACAGGGTCTCTTCTTTCATCCTTCCACCAGTTTATCGTTAAGCCGTATCTCTTTGCGGTAGATGCTATGAACTGCCAGTGCCCGGCAGCATGAGCAACAGAATACGCATGAGGACTAAATCCACTTTCTATAAGAGGCAGAAAAACAATATTTTCAGGAATATCTTTCTGCCTGAGTATCTCTTTCATCAATTCAAGATATTTTCCGGATCTGCTGAGCCATATTGAAAAACTTTTTTTGATCGACTTGCTGAAAAGACCGATATTTCTTTCAACCGCCTTTGACGCAACTTCATTTGAATTATAGGCCTGCAGATTATAATGAAAAGCGTCGCCCGGAACGATTTCCTGCTCCTGAGGAACAACTATTGATGTGGTCTTGATATCTGAATTTTCAACAGGTATAGCAGTTGTGAGCATATTGGGTTCAGCAGCGCTCTTCTTCTCCTGCGGAGCAACGGCAGAAAGTGTCTTGGCTGTTAAATTTTCTCCTGCGAAAGCAACGACCGGAATACTTAAAGCAAGAAAAAGAAATACGAACAAAAATGAATGATACCTTTTCATACGGGTTAATTTTCCCCTAATAATGTTTTTTTGTCAAGCTGATGTCAGAGCAAAATGAAAATGTCTGGTTTTCGGCAAAATGAAAATGTCTGGTTTTCATATTTTACATGATTTGCTTAAAAAAGCATCTTTCTCATAAAAAGTGGATTCGTAGAATCGCCATATTTGAGCTTTTTTAAACCA
>CAMTXX010000005.1:0-24041 GCA_947085825.1 uncultured Nitrospira sp.
TACGTTGCCCTTGACGGCCGCGCCGTCTTCACGCTATCCTTCTTCATGGTGGTGTCTCCTTTCTTTTTTGTTGAATTGTCGTTCAACTTTTAGGATACACCGCCCGCTATCTATTTACACACTTATTTATTCTACCTCATTAGTAGTATAAGGGCATGCTTTATATGGATGTCAATATTTACACCTCGTGTCATTCCTATTGAGATAACTTCTTTCATTAATTTCCCTGAACTGTCCTTTTCTTGAAATATTGTATTCTTTATTGGAATCGGAGACAATCCTTCACCTTGATAAGATGTGACCCATTTATGCTTTATTTCATTTGCAAGCTGTCTGATTAGCTTGACGCTGTCGTTTTCTATATAAGAATTAATTGCATTAAAAAGTGGCTTGGGTTCGGCTTCATTTAATCTCAAATGTTTTATCAGAGTGTTTAATGTAGTATTATCTTCTGAAGCCTTAATCTCCTTAATGCCTTTTCTCCCTTTTATTTTCCATTTTCTTATATCGAATGCATGCCTGACCAATTGAGCAACTTTATCGCCACAAGCTTGTAGTAAAAGCACGCAATATCTAAGGTAATAGGCTTTAAAAATAATTTGAGAACTGAATACAATTTCGCCGGAGTTTCTTTTTATCTTGTGTCCGACGAATGGATGTTGATTGGAATATGCAAAAAAAAGACTCCTTGCTATATCTCTTTGTTGGCGATAGATTATAAATTTCCAAGATTCGGCAAGACCATGACCTCTGTTTTCAAGTATCAATAGAGGATTATAATCTAACCAGTCATCTGGCAGTCTTTTGATTTTCTTTTCAAATTCTTTATCCCTTTTTGTTATCTTCTCTAACATATAGTCAGTTCTCAGTTTTCCTGATTTTTAGTTTATCTGCTTCACTCTCGATATCTTTGAAAACTGGCAATAATATTTCAAAATATATTTTGACGTAAGACAGAATTTCTGATTTTAAGTACCTTCTTGTCATTTCTGGAACATATAACTGACTTTTCATCTGTTTGCTATTTTACCTTTGAGCGGCACACTTTTGTATAACTTGTTCATAAATGCATTGCATATATCCTAATTTTAGCCGACTGCAAGACAAAAAAGGGCATAAACTCTTTCATCTATCCCCTTTTAAATTCATTTTAATTATAAGCCTCCTTTTAATCCAGTCCCCTGTCCGTGGAAGTGACCTAAAATTCCTTTACTGAACAGCAACGTATTCTGCGAGGTCGCATTTTGGTCATTCCCTCACAGATTTTTCATCATGGACTTTTTCTACAGCCTCAACGCCTGAAGTCACTGGCGCGGGAAATACAAAAGTGAAAAATCAAACCGAGTTTATCCCGCGTCCAGTGGAGTGAAATGTTATGCGCTTTTTTGATGTTGTGTGGCGTACCAATCTATAAGCCTTCTGATCATTTTCTGATATGACGTATGCTGTTCTTTAGCTTTTTTTTTGAAAAAATCAACGCTTGATTTGTTCAGGGAAATTGTAATCTTGAGATTTTCCTCTTTTAGCGCAAGCTGTTCCGGTCTGGGTAGAAAATCTTTAATGACTTTCAAATTCCCCATAGGCTCATCTGTGTATTTTATTTTGTTCTTCATATATCCTCCTTCCGTTTCTCCAATATCCAGCACCGTAAATACGAATAACATGACTGCGATATGTGAACCTTACAGTCATTATGCCTTCACCTGCACGCCCAATACAATAAAATCTATTTTCATCTAAACTATGTTTTATGTCTTCCGCTATAACACGGTCAGGATCAAGGAAGGCAAACTGAGCTTCTGCAAAGGAGACATTATGTTTACTTTGATTTTCCTTGTCTTTCCCTTCATCCCATTCAAAAACAACTTTTATCATGGTTTTAATATACTAAATATATGGCTCAATTAGCAATATAAATATATGGCATTAATTATCATTCTTATTATTTTATGAGCATAACCAGTGATTAGACAGTTTATTAGTCCGGTATTAGTCATTACAAAAATATATCAGAAAGTTTGAACCCGGACAATAGCCCTTGAAGATTATGACATGTCTGCCTGATGTAATTATACTTTTCTAATGATTTGCACGCTATTTGTAATGTTAGTCATCTTATAATGCTGTGCATCTTTCAACAAAATACTTTTCAGATGACTAATATGCTATTTCTGATGTTAGTTGTATTCTAAATTCTATGCAACCTATACCAAGTGATATTTTGACGCAATTTGAGACCGTCCTGAACCCCGGCGTTAAGCCTAAGTCGCTGCCGGTGAATACTGTTACCACGCTGAGAACTTCCGGTAAGGGAAAGCCCAGAGGACTAAATTTAATTGAAATTTGAAAGAGTGGCTCCTCCGTGGCATAATCCACGGAACCAGTAAATCATTGATCTTCCCTGTCCCGACCTATCGTCGGGAACATATCGGGACAGGGAATACACTCGCTATCCATTTAATTAATCGCCTCTTCCCCTCTTTGCCCTGTCCTGATCCTTATGACATCCTCAATGTTGCTGACAAAAATCTTGCCGTCTCCGAGCTTGCCTGTTTTTGCTGTTTTCTCTATGACACTGCATATTTTGTCTGCGATTTCCTCAGGCACAACTACCTCAATTTTTACCTTTGGAATAAAATCTACAACATACTCAGCTCCCCGGTAGAGTTCAGTATGTCCTTTTTGTCGTCCGAACCCTTTTACCTCTGTTATAGTCATTCCATTGATACCCATATCATTGAGGGCGTCTTTTACCTCATCGAGTTTAAAGGGTTTAATAATGGCCTCGATTTTTTTCATAGATTTCTCCTGAAATTACAGTTTTCTTAATTGTGAGTATTCGTAGAGTGTTGACATTGCCTTGCTTTCTGTTGGTATGCCTGATTCTTCAAGCGCAGCAATCGGATTCAATCCCCCAACGATTATCATTCCCACTTTGTCTATGCCGACCGGGACCCCCAGCAGAGGACTGTTGGGCTGACCTATAAGCAATATGCCGCCGATCCCCTTTTCCATTATCTTCTGCTTGAGTCTTTTTGTCTCATCAAGACATACGACCGGTATTTCACGGAAGCTTGCGAGTATCTTCCCGGAGCGGTTATTTATTGCCCCGAGCACGTCGGTCATCTTGCTCCGTATGAATATCTCCAGCGGGTCCAGAGAGGACCCTTCATAGCTTATCAGCGAGGTAAATCTCGAGGCTTTTCCGCTGGCTATTTCTAAAACACCCCCGAATTTTGAAGAGACAGGTATCCCCGCCTTTAAAAAAATCCCGTTGATCGTAACACTGCATACTGTTCCAACACCTATTTTGCCTTCCGGGATGAGAATATCCCCTATCTTTTCTCCTCCGCGCCTGAGAATTAACCTGTCACTCATGACATAGGGAGACCGGAATATCTTTCCCATCATTTCCAATGCCTCATCGCTATTGTCTTCAGGGAAATAAGAGATGTTCAGGATTATTTTTCCGTCCATTGTTTCAAGATCGAGGGTCGTGAGATATGAGAGCGTCTCTATTCTGCTTATGACAAAACCCACCTTTTCGGAAACATGGGCATGATTGAGTTCCTCTTTGCCCTTTTCAGTAATCTTTCTGCCCTCTTTGCCAAAGACTGTAGTATAGCCTCTTTCGTCAAGGGTCCTGAGATGATACCTGACAGTCCTTTCAGTGAGGTCAATGCCGTATTCAGTGAGCTGTTTTGAAATCTCCCGCGACCCTATGATTGCGTCCGGGCTCCTGTTAAGGACTTTAAGGATTGAAAGAAGCGTTTTATTCATTACCTGTGATACCTCCGAATTTGAAGGGATTGGTTTAACCCTCCCCCCAAATACCTTATTTATATTTTGCCAAAAAGAATGTTTTTGGCTTCTTTCATATCTGATTCCATTACATAGGGAATACCGGTAACGTCTGTGGCTTCACATGTCAGGGACACAAGGTCTGATCTGTCAAGGTGTTTGACGCCGAATTTCCTTGCGCCGGCCATTAACTGCTGGAGGCCCAGCTGCAGCCTGTCGCAGAAAGTGTACATGCCTATAGCGCCGGCCGGCAGTTCTTTGTACTGTTTGCCGTATTTTGCCTTGAGTGTCTCGGCACAGACAAAAATAGTTTCGAGATTGTCGCCGTATTTTTTAATTTCAGGAGGGAGTTTTTTCTCAGAAAGCCATCTCTGGATATTTTTGCCTACCATCGCGGGTATCATGGTCGCCCTTCCCATGCAGACAGCCTTGAAATATGGCGCCCCAAGAGAGAGGGCCTTGAAAATATGGTCTTCGAGAGAAAATCCGCCTGCTATTGCAAGGTGAGGCACAAACTTTCCCTTCGCCTTCAGTTCTTTTGCAAACTTGTAAGCGATTGACTGGAGGTAAATCGTCGGGATTCCCCATTCGTTCATCATCCTCCAGGGGCTCATTCCAGTCCCGCCGCCTGCGCCGTCTATTGTCAGCAGGTCCAGTTCTGCATCGGACGCGAACCTTATTGCGCGTGCAAGGTCTGCGACTCTGTACGCCCCTGTTTTCAGGGACACGAATTTTGCGCCGATTTTCCTGAGGTGTTCAGCGCTCGCCATGAACGAATCGTACTCAACCATGCCGAGTCTCGAGTGCCTCTCGAACTCTTTGAAGACGCCGTCTTTGAAGGCATTGGCTACTACAGGGTCTTCAGGGTCAGGCACAACAGTATAACCTCTCTTTTTGAGTTCCAGGGCCCTGTCGAGTGTCTTTAACTTGACTTCTCCGCCGATGTCTTTTGCCCCCTGTCCCCATTTCAGTTCGAGGCATTTCACTCCGAGTTTTTCAACGGCATATTCCGGTGAGCAGAGCCTGCCGTCTTCAACATTTTGCTGCAGCACTATTGCCCCGTAACCGTCATGCCATTTTTTGAATGTATTCACCCTCCTGGCGAGTTCCGGCGATTTTACTACCTTTCCGCTCCTGAATTCGGCATCGTGGTCCATCCCAACGATATTTTCTCCTATTACAACCATAATGCCGGATATCGCACCGCCGATAGCCATCCCTTCCCAGTTGTCCTTTGCGATTTTTGTCGAGCCGAGCGCGCCTGTAAAAATCGGGAGTTTAAGTTTGACCTTATGCTTATTGCCTATTTCCACTTCTGTTGAGACGTTTGTGAAGAGCGCCTTGTCGGAGTCTGCCTCTATCCCGATTGCGCCAACACAGGTCCCCTGAATATTCAGGTGTGAATAATCGACCGGATACTCCTTGACCGCACCTGCCGTGACCTTCCCGAACGGGCCAGGGTAGATGACTTCCCTGCCTCTGAAGGATGATTTGCCGATCTCGCAGAGTCCCGGGCAGCCGTCCAGACAGACAGAGCATATCCCTGAATAAGGCGCACGATCTGAAACCCTGTTTTTAGTCACTGTTGCTGAGCTTGCATTTGGCGTTCCGTAGTTCACCATATTACCTCCATTTAAAGTATGCTCATCTTCAGGAAAGGTCCCGTGAGAGAAATATCACGGGACCTTTCCTGCCTGTAGTCAGGAAGTTTTTTGTGAGCGCAAAAAGGTCATCAGGAGTTGATTATTTTAAGCGCTTCCTCCCTGTATGATTCCATCAGGTATGGAATGCCGGTAACCTTGGCGCATTCCTCGGTAAGAGACATCAACTCATCTCTCGTAATGGAATCAACATTAAAGCAGCGGGCCCCTGCCATCAACTGCTGTAATCCGACCCTGATTTTCTGCGAATAGCTGTAGATGCCGATCGCCCCTAACGGTATGTTGTGGATTTCGTCATTGCCTACGAGCTTCTTTACCTCTTCATAACAGACAAAGATTTCTTCAACCGTGGAGCCATGTTCGCTCACACTCTTTGGGAGATCATTTTCCTTCATCCATTTTGCGATATTTTTACCGACCATGCCGGGGATCATTAACGCACGGCCCATGCAAACAGCCTTGGTATAAGGGGCGCCTAAGGCCAAGGCCTTGAATATGCCGTCTTCACTGCTGAAGCCGCCTGCAAAGGCAAGATCAGGGACCCTCTCCCCCTTGTCAGCCAGCATCTTGCTGAATTCGTATGCTGCTGCGTGTAAATACAGGGAGGGCATGCCCCATTCTTCCATCATACGCCAGGGGCTCATGCCGGTGCCGCCGGGAGCGCCGTCGATCGTCAATAAATCGATCTTGGCCCTGGAACTCCATTTAATTGCCATTGCCAACTCACGGAGGCCATATGCGCCGGTCTTTAAAGTGACTCTCTTGTAGCCTAATTTCCTCAGCCTTTCGACTTCAGCATAGAAGTCTGCTTCGTCGATAAAGCCGAGCCGGCTATGACGCTCAAATTCCTTGATTGCGGTATCTTTGAAAGCTGCCTGGACAACAGGATCTGACGGATCAGGAGTGACTATGTACCCGCGCCTTTGTAATTCAAGGGCGCGTTCCAGCGAGTCTACCTTGATCTCACCGCCAATACATTTTGCGCCTTGGCCCCATTTTAATTCTATTGTGTCAAGTCCGTGTTTATCGATGATGTATTCAGCAACGCCCAGACGGGTGTCTTCGACATTCATCTGCACAAGGATCTCACCAAATCCCTGATGATAGCGGCGATAGGTCTCAATCCTGCGGTCCATGTCAGGCGCTTTTGTGACCATGTTTTTGCTGTTTAATTCAAGGGCAGGGTCAATGCCGCATACGTTTTCACCGCAGACAATCGTAACCCCGGAAATTGCAGCCCCAACAGAAAAATGTTCCCAATTCTTACGGGCAATTTCAGTAGACCCGAGAGCGCCGGTAAAAATCGGCACCTTCATTTTTACCTTTTTGTCCCAGCCATAGTCGGTTTCAGTGTTAACACTTGGAAACTTGGCTGTATCCGGGTCGCCTTTTTGACCGGAAGGAAGGCCTTTGGCCCCAAAGGCATAACCGTGAATATTCAGGTGGGAATAGTCAACCGGATAATTTTTATCACCGCCGGCAGTTATGCTTCCAAACGGTCCGGGATAAATTAATTCCCTGCCTCTGAAAGTCGCCTTGAAAACTTCACAATTCCCCCTGCACCCATCAATACAGCGAGTGCAAATTCCACTCATCGGTGAGACATTTTTTGAACGGTTGTATGTTCTGGTTGCATCATTGGCATTTGGTTGTTGCAAATTCATGTATTTTTTCTCCTTATAAAACGTCTGTTTTTTTGGTATGACAGTAACTGCTTACACTAAGCGCCTGATATTTGTTTTCCCTATACAATCCACCTCCTCCTGTTAAGTATCACTAAAGTAATACTGGAATAAATAAGTATTACTAACGGCAAAAGACAAAAAAAATCCTCAAGGATTTTAAAGTCCTGTTCCTGTAAAAATCCGCGTCACATACAGATAACTAATAGCTCGACCTCCTCAGTATTTTTATTCCTCCACAGAGACGGCAGAGAGTCTTTCAGATAGATTGAATCACCTGCCTTCAGTTCTTTTTCAATGTTTTCGACCTTCACGGAAACGCTGCCTTTTATAACATGTATCAGTTCCTCTTTTTTATAGGTGAGAAAATGTTTATACAGTTCAGCGCTAGGCTCGAGCACTGCCATATAAGCCGATGCCCTGTCCCCGGAGATTATGTTGAATATGGAGTATCCTATTTCTTTTTCGTAAAGGTTTTTTCTGACGGTATCCCTTTTTATGAGCCATTTGACATCTTTGGCAATTTTGTCACTCTGCAGGAGGCTTGAGGGACTAAGGCCGAGGACATCGCCTATCTGGAAGAAAGAATTAAGGGAAGGACTTATCTGGTTGTTTTCAAGTTGTGATATAAAACTCGAAGTCAGCCCGATTTTATCCGCAAGGTCCTTTTGTGACATCCCGAGCTTTGTGCGGGCATTCTTTATCTTGCTGCCAATGTCGAATGAAGGCTCTTTTTTCGCGGGCACGATAAATATGCGATTGTCTTCTATTTCATAAGAATGGGGTTTGAACGCCTCCCTGCTCGTTCTCCCTTCAAGCTTCAGCGCTTTAAGATATAATTTTTCTCTTTTCTTGTAGAGTTCGAGGACGACCTGGGTTATATGCCTGAGATTGGCCTTGAAGGCCTGACTGTGGGCCTCTTTTTCGAGTATCCAGTAGGCAACGGTGCCGAGGTCGTACAACCTGGGACACATATAGGTAAAAAATTTGTAGGTGCTGTTTTCATCTCCCCAGAGGTCTTGCATTCCGGTAAGGCTGTCGAATATATATCTTGCTCCTTCCGGAAGCCTGTCCTGTATCGTGTTAAGTGTCTCGCTGAAGAATGAGATATCTGCGGGTCTGTTTACCTTTATTATGTTCGGAAAATCAGCATGGTCTGTCTCATAGAACTTCAGAAATGCCCTGTCGCTCTTTCCTTTTCCCGATGTAAAGCAGTCAAGTATGGTGAGCTGCTCAGGATTTTCTTGTATGTTCATATGAAGCAGGATGCTCTGAGGTGACCTGTTAAAACTTGCATAGATGACGTCCCTGTTTTCCTCCAGAGATTTTGTGATGAAATTCCTGATGAATATGTCCTCTGAAGTGCCTGCCTCTGTTTCCCATACCATATTGTCCCCTATATGAGCAGAGTCAATAAGGGTGTCGAGGTCTTTTATTCCTGTTGTAATTTTTTGCATGGCAATAGGTTACCGGTTACCTTATGGCATTAAATTAAACAATGTCAAATTCTTTTGTCAATAATGAAATTTATTGAGAATTCCTGGGAATAAAAGGGGCTGCCCTCCTTTTACAGTGGGCAGCCCGGGGCCAAAAAAAGAAAGTATGTTTGAAAAATCAAATAGCAGACTCGCCTGTTTCGCCTGTCCTTATCCTTATGACTTGTTCGAGAGGATATACAAAGATCTTTCCATCGCCTATCTTTCCTGTCTTTGCCTTTTCCATAATGGTCGAGATCACCTTATCAGTCATGCTGTCTGATATTACTATTTCAATCTTTATCTTCGGAATAAACGCTATGTCGTACTCTGCTCCCCTGTAAAGCTCCACATGCCCCTTCTGCCTTCCAAACCCCTTCACCTCTGTCACAGTCATGCCCTGCACCCCTATGCTGTTAAGAGCATCCTTGACCTCATCAAGCTTGAATGGTTTTATTATCGCCTCTATCTTTTTCATAGTGCCTCCTTGTTTAGTAGTTAGGGTTTGGGGGTTGGGGATTTATGATTTATTAAAACCAATCCCTAACCCCTATTCCCAAATCCCTTTTTTATATATTCATGGGCAACAAATATAGACATGAATCAAGAGACATGTTGCCAGAGGTTTGTTTCAATATAAAAAATAAATCAGCGCTGTATATTTTTTGTTGACTTTTCATATAATCATATAATAATATATTTATATGAGAAACATTACAAATTTCCTGAAGCTTCTTTCAAGCGAGTCGAGGATGAGAATTTTCATGCTCCTGGCCAATAAAGAACTCTGCGTATGCCAGATAATGGGCGTTTTGGGGATATCCCAACCATTGGTGTCCATGAATCTTTCGTTGCTCAGTGATGCAGGGCTTCTTGATGAAAGGCGAGATGGGAAACTGATATTTTACAGCCTTAAGAATTCCCTGCCCCATTTTGAATCCGAGGTAGTAGGTATTCTAAAGAAGCAACTTAAAAATGATGAAATTTTAAAAAATGACCTGCAGTCTCTGTCTGACTGTACTGAGTTTCAAAAGAAAACAGGAAAATGCGATATGAAGACATTTTTAGAGTTTATGGAAAAAAAACGCAGAAAAAGATACGTTGGGAGGTAACATGCTGAAACAATTAAATGAAAAACGCAGAAAACTTCAATCATACACATGGCTTGGGCTGCCGATCGTAATAATCGGCGGATGGTTTTATCCGAAATTGGGATTTTTTTTGCTTGCCTGCATGATTGGGGCTTTGGCAATCGCATTATTCAAAGGAAGGGCTTGGTGCGACTGGACGTGTCCCAGGGGCAGCTTCTTTGATCTCATTCTTCAAAAGTTTAGCCTGAACAAAGAGATTCCTGCATTTTTCAGGAAAAAGGCTGTACGTCTGCTTGTAATGGGAATCCTTTTGAGCGTTCTTGGGGTGCAGATTTATTTTGCATGGGGTGATATAGATGGAATCGGCCTTGCAATGGTGAGAGTTCTCACAGTTACTACAACTGCAGGCATCTTACTTGGCATCATTTACCAGCAGCGCATATGGTGCCATATATGTCCTATGGGAACATTAAGCAATTATTTGGCCAAGGGAAAAAACCCGCTTACAATCGCTGAGCATTGCGGTGCAACCTGCAAGTTATGCTCCAAAGCCTGTCCTATGCAGCTAAAACCTTACGAATATAAAGATGATGGAGTTATGGGCGATAATGATTGCATAAAATGTTCAACCTGCGTGGCTGCCTGTCCAAAAAAAGCCTTACAGTTTGAAAAAGAACTAAAAAAAGCAGCATAAAATCAGGAGGAAGAGTATGGAAACATGTGAATATATCTGTCTTAAATGCGGAACCCGCTATATGGGGGCATTGTCGTGCTCAAATGATGCGGTTAGCAAAAAATGTCCTGAGTGCAGCATAGCTGACACAGCGAGCTTAAATCCAGCAAGTTTCTTTGACTTTAAAGGCGGCGGCTGAAACCCTTGGGGATGCTGAGACCAGTTAGGTCTATTTTAGCTTCCCTGTCCCGAAAGCTTTCGGGACAGGGAAGATCAATATTTTTCAGCCTCTAAATTAATAAGTTACAACGCCGATTCCCCTTTTTCTCCTGTCCTTATTCTTATAACATCTTCAAGCGAGGATACAAATATCTTTCCGTCGCCTATCTTTCCTGTCTTTGCCTTTTCCATAATGGTCGAGATCACCTTATCAGTCATGCTGTCTGATATTACTATTTCAATCTTTACCTTCGGAATAAACGCTATGTCATACTCTGCTCCCCTGTAAAGTTCCACATGCCCCTTCTGCCTTCCAAAACCCTTCACCTCTGTCACAGTCATGCCCTGAACTCCTATGCTGTTAAGAGCATCTTTGACTTCATCAAGCTTGAATGGTTTTAGTATAGCCTCTATCTTTTTCATAGTGCCTCCTATTAGTTGTTGGGGGTTAGGGGTCAGGGGTTAGTTTTTTACTAATCCCTAAACCCCAATCCCTAATCCCATTTTTTGTTACAGGTTATACGCCTTTTCACCGTGCTGGCTCTCATCAAGCCCTTCGATCTCATCTTCCACTTCAACCCTGAGTCCAACTAATGCCTTGATTATCATAAAGATAATCGCAGTAACAACCGCCACATATACTATGGTAACGCCGACGGCTATAAGCTGTATCCAGAGCTGCCCAGGATTACCGTAAAGAAGCCCTTTGCCGAGTTCATTTACTGACGGGTCAGCAAATACGCCTGTAAGGATTGCTCCGAGCGTCCCTGCAACTCCGTGAATTCCAAACGCATCCAGTGTGTCGTCATAGCCGAGTCTGGGTTTAAGCGCTGCCACTGAAAAAAATGAGACAACGCCTGCCGCAAGACCTATGAAAAGAGCGCCGCTGATGTTCACAAAACCTGCTGCCGGAGTTATGGCAACGAGACCGGCAACAGCTCCGGATGCAAGGCCAAGGACTGTAGGCTTCTTTGAATGCATCCACTCCGCAAACATCCACGCAACCGCTGCAATCGCAGCAGCAGTGTTTGTATTGATAAATGCTGCGCCTGCAATGCCGTTTGCCGCCAGCGCAGATCCTGCGTTAAAGCCGAACCATCCGAACCAGAGAAGCCCTGTTCCGGTCACAACCATAGTGAGGTTGTTGGGTATGAGGGTCATCTCGCGCCTTTTGCCTAAAATTAATGCGCCGACAAGGGCCGCAACACCTGCGTTGATATGGACGACTGTTCCACCTGCAAAATCGAGCGCGCCAAGCTTCGCGAGGAAGCCTCCGCCCCATACCCAGTGGGCAACAGGCAGATAAACAAAAGTCATCCAGAGTATGGCAAAGAGAACCCAGGCTGAAAATTTCATTCTTTCAATATACGCGCCGCTTACGAGTGCAACTGTGATTGCGGCAAAGGTCAACTGAAAGACGATGAATATAAACTCAGGGATAGTGCCTGAAAGACTGTTGACAGTTACACCGGAGAGAAAGAGTTTGCCGGCGTCCCCGATAATCCCGCCGATGTCCGCTCCAAAGACAAAGGTATAACCATATATTATCCACAAAACACTTACAATACAGAAGGTCACAAAAGACATGGCAATAGTGTTAAGGGTGTCTTTGCGTTTTGAAAGTCCTCCGTAAAACAGAGCCAGTCCCGGAATTGTCATCAGCATTACCAGCGCCGTGGCAACAATCATCCAGGCGGTGTCTCCTGTGTCGAGCTTCGGCGGAACCGGAGCTTCTGCCAGTTGTGCGGCCGGGGCCTGTTCAGTAACAGCCGCTGAAGGAGGCGCTGTCTGCACCTGTTCTTCGGCAAACACAAGGCCCGCGGAAAACGCCAACCCCAGTAATAATATTATGCTTAATAATCGTTTCATCTCGTTATCTCCTTATTCTGGTTCATTACATTTCTTACCAGGTGTACATTACACCGAGGGCGATGGTGTCCTGGTTTTTGCTGGTTCCCGAGTCAAAGACATTTTCGTTCGACCAGTCGTGCCTGTACTCAGGTCTGATAAGAAGATTCTTCGCTATCCTGAACTCAGGCGTGATGGTGATCTCCTTCACCGTCTGCTTGGTTCCCGTCCGCACCCCGTCGCCGTCCTTGAAATACTCGCCCCTCAGCGTGGCGCTGAAAAGATCCGAGAAGTCGTATTTTGCGTAGCCGGCTATGCCGTACCACTTTGCATCGGAGCCGTCGGGGGCGCTGTCTTTCTGGGTTGCGTAGTCGGTGTTTACCACAAGCGTGAGGTTTTTCACCGGTTTTACCGTGGCGACAAAGTCTGCAAGGAATCTGGTGGACTTGACGTCAGTCACGAGATCAGTCTCCCGGCCGTTCATGAGGTTCAGGATAAGCGAAACTTGCTCGCTGGGCACAGCGCTCATGCTAAGGCCCAGGGTCTTGGAACTGCCCTCGTCCTTGAAGTTGTCCCAACCGTTGACAACATACAGGCTTGCGCTCACCTTGTCGCTGAACGGATAGCTCACCGAAAGTCCGGTGTGGGTGAACGGGATGGCGAAGTTGAACAGCAGGCCGCGTGAATAGTTCATGTTGTCCTTCGCCTCGATCACCTCGGCGCCGTGCATCGTCACGAACTTGCCGAAGCGGAACTTCAGCCCGTTGCCGAGGGGGGCAAGGTAATCAATATAAGCCTCGGTGAGATCGAAAGGATCGCCTCTGTCGCCAAGGCCGGCTGCGTGGATGAACTTAGCGGTCTCGCCGGCCGAGAGTTTCAGTTTGAAGCCGACCCCGCCCACCGGCGCGTCCTTGACGAAGACCACCTGAGCGAGGTCGACGGTAAAGCTGTTGGATTTGTGGTCGAAGACCCTCAGTTCATTTGTCTGATTATTAGGGTCCTCGAAATTGTAGGTGTAGCCGCCCTGGACATAGACGCTCATGCCAAGGGCGCTCTTGATCTCATCGACCGTCATGCTCCCGGTCTTTTTTTCCTCAGCCCCTGCACTTGTTACAAAGGCGAATAAAACCATGAATACAAAACCGATTTTTAAGACATTTCCTTTCATTTTCTCCTCCTGGTATAAAATTAATTATTTTACTGTTAAACTGCATTTGTAACTATTTCTGATTATTATCCGACTGATGACTTTCCTCTACCCATCGCACCTCCTTCGTCCTTAAACCGTATTTTTTCACCTTGTATCCGATCATCCTCTCTGTTATGCCAAGCTTTTTTGCCGCCTTGGCCATGATCCAGTCACATTCCTTTAATGCCTTGAGTATCTCTTCCTTTTCAACTTCGTTAATTTTATTTTTCAGGGAATCCATTGTTGTTACCTGTATAAAAGCTAAAACCATGCCAACATATAACTTATTGATTTACAAGGAAATGTTGTCTGCTGCGGAGCTACATTTTTGTAGGCTGCTACAATTTTGTAGGTAAACGCCTTGAATTTAGAGCGGATTGTTTTTTGAGAACATCTAAGGTCTTAACTGCATCTGTGCCGCACACCAGGCACTGCTCATCCCTGCGGATGTTCACCTTTCTGAAATCCAAGTCAGCAGTATTAAATAAAAGCATCTGAGAAAGCAGAGACTTTCCATAACCTGTCAATAGCTTTATTGCTTCAATAGCCATGAGACAGCCGAGCATACCTGAGACAGCTCCGAGCACCGGAAAACCTAATTCTTCCCAGTCCGGATTATCCTCAGGGTATATGCAGTTAAGGCATGGGGTGAGGCCTGGAATGACATTGAACAGATAACCCTCCATCCCATTCATGGCAGCCTCAACCATTGGAATTTTCTTCTCCCTGCACCCGCTGTTCAGTAAGCGACGTTCCTGAAAATTAGGGCGGGCAGAGAGCGCTGCCTGTACGCCTTCAAGCAGCTTATCAATATTGCCGTCGGATATCCGCTCATCATATATATCGACTTCCACGCCGGGGTTTATCTCTTCTATAGTTTTCTTTGCCTGCGCAACCCTGCTCTTTCCTATCCAATCATGTTTCATTAATATCTGCCTGTTCATGTTTGAAATTGTGAGATTACCGTAATGGGCAAAGACGAGACGGCCTATCCCTGCAACAGCAAGATACAGCGCAGCAGTCCCGCCGACTCCACCAATGCCTGCGACCAGTACAGTGGATTCCTTAAGTCTCCGCTGATGTTCCACAGTAAAGCCATTAAGCATCAACTGCCTCCGGTAATGCTCCAACTCTGTATCAGACCATCTCATTGTATTCCTCTCCAATCCTCGAATGCAGGACCTCAAGCTCCATGTCCTTGTCCTCACCGAGTATGCCGCAGGCATCCGCCCTGCACTGTCTGCAATGCGTCATCTGGGGTATATGCTTTTCGCATTCAGCCCGCTTTTTGGTCATCATCTCCAGTGAGGGCCGTTCTCTCCCTTCAAATTCAGCCTGTGGGATCAGAGGCATTAGGTTCATAATGTCTGCCCCTCTCTCTCCTGCATGCCAAGCGATCAGGGGGATTTCAACATCATTTACACCGGGGATGAAGACGGTATTGACCTTTACAATAAGTCCGGCATCAACGGCATTGGTCAGACCCCGCCACTGATTATTTACAATAAGAAATGCAGCGTCCCTTCCGGCATATCGCTTCCCCTTGTATGAGGCCCATGAATATACCTTCTCGGCCATCCCGGGTGTGACCGCATTTATCGTTACTGTAAGACTCCTCACCCCTGCTTTTATGAGTTCTTCAAGCCGGTCGGAAAGATAAAGCCCGTTGGTCGAAACGCAGAGGATAAGCTCCGGAAATTCCTTATGAATAGCGCGCAGCGTTTCGAAGGTTGCATCGTTTGCAAGGGGATCACCCGGCCCGGCAATGCCGATAACGCTGATGTTTTCATTCCTGTCAACAACCGCCCTGACCCGCTCCATGGCCTCATAAGGGGTCATGACCCTGCTGGTGATCCCTGGCCGTGATTCGTTGGCGCAGTCGTACTTCCTGATGCAGTACCTGCACTGGATATTGCAGGCAGGCGCAACAGGAAGATGGATCCTCCCGAACTTATGGTGCGCTTCCTTTGAAAAACAGGGATGGTTCTTTTTTATGCTCTCCTGATATCCGGTTAGGCTTGTCATGTTCAGCGCCTCTCTTTCTCGTATTTGATTGCGTTATTTCTTTCCGTATAAATAGCAATAGCGATGCCACCTCTTAACTATTGGATTTAATGGAATATCTCCCCATCCATGAATTGGTCTAACTACATTTCAGTAATCTTTCAGACATTTTTGTCATACTTCAAGCTATAACTACTCGGCCCTCCACGCGCTGCCCGACCGTGATGCGACTAATACGAAGTTGCATTCAAACGCTAACTGCGTTGGCTTCGTCGAACAGTATGCCTGCGTCGCTTCCTTCTTGCCGCCTTGTTATCATTTTGAATGCAACTCCGTATAACAGCCGCGCTTCAAAAAGATGCAAACGGCTTGACTAATCGTCTGATTTTGTGTAATATGTCTTACATTTAGGAGGCAAACCAAATGAGCACAACAATTACAATTCGCATCGACCCCAAAACTAAAGGCCGTCTCGAAAAGCTCGCGCAGGCTACAGACAGATCAATGTCTTATTTCGTCAGCCATGCGCTTGAGCAGGTCATTGAACAGGAAGAATGGCAAATAGGCGAGATTAAGCGCAGGGTCGCACTTGCGGGCAAGCCAGGCGCCAGGTTCATTCCTCATGAGGACATCGAGGCCTGGCTAAAGTCGTGGGGTACGACAAAGGAGAGGAAGCCACCTAAATGCGGATAGAGTGGTTGCCCGAGGCAGGCCATGACCTCGTTGAAATTCGGCGCTTCATAGCGGCGGATCATCCGGGCGCGGCTGCGCAAGTGGCTAAACGTATTCTCGATACTGTCGCATATCTCCGTGATCATTCGGAGATCGGCAGGGCAGGGCGCATTCCGGGAACGCGTGAACTGGTAATCCCTGGTCTTCCTTATATTGTTCCATACAGGGTAAAGGGTTCGGCGATAATAATATTAGGCATTCTTCACGCGGCCCAGGAATGGCCAAGGGAGCTTTAGAGGGAATCATGCCTTATATTTCAACATGCACATGGCACCTCTTTGTGCATATCCTTGAACATGCCTCGCAGCCGATGCAGTTTTCTGAATTCGCAACAGACATCACCTTATTGCCCATGTCGTCACCATATTCATCTTCGCCTTCGAAGGGCTTCTCTATAAGTTCAAGAACCTCGCGGCTGCAAACTTTATAACACCTGCCGCAGCCGATGCACTTTTCCATATCAATAGACTCAATAAACTTAGGCGTCCATTCCTTTCCGCCTCTTGTGTATCCGATGATTGGCATATAGTTTCTCCTTTTTTGAAAAAGGTTAAGATTCAGGTTAAGGTTGAGGATAAAACATAAAAACTCGCATCTCTATTCTTATCCTAAGCCTCAACCTTAGCCTTAACCTGTTTGTCATGCAATCGCTTCTCCGTCATGCTCTCCTGTTCTTACCCTGACAGCGCCTTCAATGGGCGAAACAAAAATCTTCCCATCACCGTGCTTGCCTGTCTGATTTACCTTAATGATCGCTTTCACGATCTTTGTGACAACATCATCCGGCACAACAATCGTCAGCATTCTCTTGGGCACATAAAGGGCAACCTTCGGCAGTGTGTGTTCAAGCGCATAAGAGGATGGCGTCGGCGTCAGCCTGACCGCTGCGCAATAACTGTCCGGCATTTCAGAATCCATCTCCGCGCACAGAGCGCCCCTCTGTTTACCCCTTCCATCAACGCTTTGAATGGTCATGGATGGATAGCCCAGTTCATCGAGCATATTCTTTGTCTCCGGGAGCTTGTCCCTCCTTATAATCATGGTTATTTCTTTCATCTCTTTAGACCTCCTTTTACCACCTCTCTGAATATTTTCTTTGCTCTGTTGGCAGTTAAACAGTACATTAGTATATAGCCATACAGGCCTAACGGGATTCACAGGACTGCCTCTCCTGTTCTGACCGTATATGCGGCCTCAACAGGACTAACGAAGATTTTCCCGTCACCGATGAATCCTGTACGCGCCTTGTCTGTGATGATGCTGACGATTTTCTTAACATCGTCATCCTCTGCCACGGTCATGATAAGCGTCTTGGGCAGTTCATCATAGTGTACAGGTCCCACTTGCAACCCTTTCTGTTTTCCCCTACCGAAGACCGGCATCTTTGTGAGAGACGGAAAGCCCGCTCCCTCCAGCGCTAAAACTACCTCCTGTTCCTTTTCCGGCCTGATAAATGCCCTGATCATTTTCATCTTTCTTTCCTCCTTTTGAAATATTCCCCCTTAGAAAAGGGGGATAGAGGGGGTTGTTCATATGGCAATGGAAGACACAACCCCCTGCCCCCTTTTCTAAGGGGGAATTATGTCCTACTATTCCGCTCCTGATTATTGTTCACTATTCACTGCCTTTTTAAGCCACGGCGGAGGGGATGTTTTTACTGTTTCGAGAAGTTTTTTCAGAGACTCCTCAATAGACACCACCTCTTTCACCTTTATCGGCATCATGCCTTTTTTTACAAGCCGTGCTGCCGAGGGTCCTCCTATTTCAGTAAGATAGACAAGCTTGCAGTCTTTGAGCTTTTCAACCTTCGATTCAACCCTGTCGTCATGCGCCTGTCCCATGCCTTTTGTTTCCTCTATTGCCAAATCCCTGCCGTCTGCAAACTTTCTCATTTCGATGAAGTGATAGCCGTCCGCGGTCAGTTCATATACAGCAAACATGCCCGCCCTGCCGAAATGCTCGTCAATATTGACATTGTCTGTTGTTGCAAATGCTATTTTCATCCTGTTAGACCTCCTTTCAATATCCCGTTAGACCTTTTCATAATTAAAAGGGCCAACGGTATTAATTATTTCACCTCAAAAAACCTGGTTTTTTTCACAATAAAGGGCTGTCTCTATAAATACCTGTGATATGCGCCGAAATAATTTTTTTAGTGTTTTTCTTAATTTCTTCATGTCTTTACTCCAAAAATAAATTGGAAACATCGTTAATGGCCGAAAGCGTGCCCCTGTATCCTATTGTGATTTTTGAACAATAGCCCAATACCTTATACACCGGAAACCCCATCTGATAAAGCGGCGCGCTGATTCTCCTTGCAGTATCTTCAGCATGAGAATTTGCAATAAGGAGATCAAACCTTCCTTCTATGGAGAAAAGGTCTCCTGAGTTCACATCAACCATCACAATCTCTGCGCCCATCTCATTGAGCCATTGCGATATCTGCATTGACAAATCCTTCTCCAGCGCAAGGCATACCCTTTTACTGCCAAAGTAAAAATGGGCGTCACGCATAGCGTCAATCAGAACTCTTCGCTGTCTCTCATGCCTGGACGGCATCTCCTTTCCGCTCAATAGAGAGAGTGTATCCATAAAAAGGTCTGTATCTCTTAAACCCGCAACGCTCTCAAACACCCTGTATTTGATGCCGAACCTGTTCTTCAGCTTTTTTGCAGCAGTCTCCATGCTTGCGCCTATGGCAATAGTGAACTCTGATTTGGACATCTCTTTGATTTCATCAATCTTTGTCCCTCCCATTGCAAGAGCTGAAAATCCCTGCCTGCTTCCATCCAACGCAGACAGGTCTGGAAGCAGTATAGGTTTTAAACCAAAAGACTCTGTAATTTCCCTCAGTTCCGTAAAATCAGCAGGGGTAAGATGCGAGCCTACAAGCACATTGATCCGTGTTTCTGTGAACTGTGAACCGTGAAATGTGAACTTGTTATCCGCCAAGTCTTCGATTATTGTCTCTATTGCCTTTGCATATCCCGTCTCAAGCCCTCCCTCATAGTCAGGCGTCGGGATGTGAAGGACCCTGCACTGCGAATTGTGAACATTCAACGATTTTACGACCGCTGAAACATCATCTCCCTTCACCTCTGTGAGCCCTGATGTGAGAACTCCGATCACCTCGGGGCTATTCTTATCTATAAACCCCTGGACTGTTTTTACAAGGGCCTCGTCGCTGCCCATGACAACGTCCTCGGCAAAAAGCTTTGTGCCTGCAAGGGCTATCGGCTCCCTGAAATGTTTTGTCAGGAGCACCTTCCCGAGGAAAGTACACCCCTGTGCACCGTGGATGACCGGCAGGGCGTTGTGGACACCCTGCAACGCAATTGCAGCGCCGATTGACTGAGAGTGTTTCAAAGGATTGATAAGAACGGAGTTAGGGCTTGGGGTTTTGGGATTGGTATTTTTCTTCTTGCTAACCCCTAATCCCAAATCCCTAATCCCTGCATAAAAATGCATGCTGTTGCTTATCTGCTCCGCCAGATTTACAAGCCCCTCATATCCTGCATACGCAACATGGCGTTCCTGGTTGACGTCAATAAACGGAAAACCTTCCTTTATGGCGAGATACTGGTTTCTTCCCCCTGCTATCAGAATGTCCGCATGTCTTTCCCTGAACAGCTTCGCCAGGTTCTTCGGTGTCACGTCTTCCACAAGGGGGGCCTCAGGGCCAAGGATCCCTTTCATTTTCTCTTCGTCTTCAACAGTGCTCTTCTTTGTCCCGACAGCGACGATCTCAATCCCGAGATCCTGGAGCGCCGATATGAATGACCAGCTCTTGACTCCGCCGGTATAGAGCACAGCCTTTTTGCCTCTCAAATGTTTATAATTTTCCAACTTCTCGTTGACCGTTTTTTCTTCCTGTTTAATAACATTCTCTATTTTTTCTTTAAACCCTGAACTTTGAACCTCGAACTTTGAACCTATTATCCTGAGCGCCTTTGACATCTCGGTCTTTCCGAAGAACGAGACCTCGACATAGGGGACCCCATATTTCTCCTCCATACCTTTAGCTACGTTGATGAGCGCCCTGTTGCAGACCACAACATTCATCCTGGCCTGGTGCGCCCAGGTTATTTCTTCGAAGGTCGCATCACCGGTTATCCTGGAGAGTACCCTGATCCCTGCTTTTTCAAGCACAGTTTCAACGAGCCAGAGGTCGCCGGCAATGTTGTACTCGCCGATGAGGTTGATAGATAGTTCACCCTCCCCTTCATCCCCTCCCGTCAATCCCGAAAGCTTTCGGGACTCTCCCCTGGCGGGAGAGGGCAAGGGTGAGGGGGAATTCCCTGTCCCTATCACATAATCCAGCAAGACCTCTCCTGCTATCCTGTTTCCAAGATTCTTAGGTCCGATAAAGCCCGGTGCATTGACCGGAATGACCCGTATGCCAAGTTCCTTCTCTGCCTTTCTGCAGGCAGTTTCGATGTCTTCGCCGATAAGGCCTGACACGCAGGTCGCGTAGACGAAAATCGCTTTGGGTCTGACCTTATCAACGGTCTTGCGGATCGCTGATAAAAGTCTTGCCTCTGCACCGTAGACGATGTCCAGTTCGTTCATGTCTGTAGTGAATCCCATTCTGAAGAGGTCGCCTTTTGAGGAGCGGGTCCCTCTGCCTTCCCAGGAATTCCCGCAGCAGGCGATCGGGCCGTGGACAAGATGCGCAGTATCGGCGATCGGCTGCAGAACAATCATCGCGCCATCAAAGGCACAGGACTCCCCGCCGCGCGAACGGCAGACTTTGTCTTTATTTTCTGAAGAGCAACCGCTTTCTGTTAATCTGTCTACATTTGTTATCATCTTTCATCCCTTGTCATAACCCCTCCAAACCTCCCCTTAACTTACCAACAGTAGGTGACTTAAGCAAGGGGAGGAATCAACCCATTCTTAATGTAATGTCCCACCTTCAGTTCCCCTCTTAAGATAAGAGGGGGAAGGGGGAGTTATGATTCTCACCGTATTACATCAAAACTCGTCGTATCGAGCGTCTTTCTGTCCATCTCGTCAAGCACGGTATTGACGATCAGGGTCACGAGATTAAGCGCACCTTGATAGCCGATGATCGGATACCGGTGGAGGTGATGCCGGTCAAAGAGCGGGAATCCGATCCTGATAAGCGGTGTGCCTGTATCTCTCCACAAAAATTTTGCATACGAATTTCCAATTAATAAATCAACAGGCTCGGTGAACAAAAGCGAGCGCATATGCCACATATCCTTACCCACGTAGACCTTGCCCTGTGTGCCAAAGGGGTTCGACGCAAGCAGTTCGTTCGCTTCTGCCTCAAAGTTTTTGTCACCGTTTGTGCAGACGATATGCACTGGTTCTCCTCCCATCTCCATGATGAGGCTGATCATGCCTAACAGTTGATCAGGATCACCCACGAGCGCGAAACACTTTCCGTGGACATAAGGATGCGAGTCCACCATGGCATCCACTACCCTGCCGCGCTCTGCCTCAACAGCAGCCGGGATGGGTTTGCCTGTAAGCTTGCTCAACTCTGCAAAGAATGTGTCGGTGTTCTTAATGCCGATCGGCGCAAGGTTCAGCGCCTTCTGTCCCCATTCCTTCTGGATATAATCCATGGTCTTTACAGTAGAATACTTCTGGAGCGCTATCGTTCCTATGGCGTTTACTGCATCCATTGCATCAGGAATCGGAGTGCCGCCGGGGTAGAGCTTGTATTCACCGGTGTTAGGTGAATCAAAGGTATCACTCACATCCGCAAGCAGCGTAAAGTCTATTCCCATCAGGGTCATGAGCCGTTTGATCTCATGGTAATTGCCGGTATAGGTGTCAAAGCCCATGATGAGGTTGACCTTACCGTTCGGCTCTCCCTTCCTGCCTTCTGAGAGCGCCTTGAGAATGCCCTTAAACATGTTGTCATACCCCACAATATGGGAGCCCACAAAGCTCGGTGTATGCGCAAACGGCACCGGCAGGTCCTCGGGTATGACGCCCTTCTCACGCGCTGTCTTGATGTAGGCATTGAGATCATCGCCTATCACCTCTGTCATGCAGGTCGTCGAGACCGCGATCATCTTCGGCTTGTAAAGGGTATAGGTGTTCTCCAGGCCTTCGAGCATATTGTTCAGCCCGCCGAACACTGCCGCATCCTCGGTCATGGAGGTGGAGATCGCGGCAAACGGTTCCTTGAAGTGCCTGCTCAGATGGCTCCTGAAATACGCCACGCAGCCCTGGGCGCCCTGCACAAAGGGCATCGAGCCTTCAAAGCCCGAGGCGCAGAATACAGCGCCGAGGGGCTGACAGGCCTTTGCAGGATTGATCTTGATATTCTGTCTGGCAAAGTTGAGTTCCTTGTATTCCTCTGTTTTTGTCCATTCAGCAACCTCTTTCACCTTTTCTGCAGGCCAGGGTTTTTCGAATTCTTTCTTGCGCTCAAACTGCTCCTGGTACTCCGGCTCCTGAAACAGGTCACAGTGGTCCTTTATTTTTATCGTACTCATTTTTTCCTCCTTCGTAAGTGTCAGTTATCCGTGTCAGTGTCAGCATCAGAGTGTCAGCCTGGAGTGTCCATGTCGGACTTGCCTGTACTGACACTGAACTCTGACACTGTCACTGCTTTTTCCTCCGTATCAATGCCCATGTGGGGCTGTTTACCGTCATGTCCATATCACGCGCAAATACCGCGAAACCGTCAAAGCCGTGGTATGGGCCGGAGTAGTCCCACGAGTGCATCTGCCGGAACGGCACACCGAGTTTGTGGTAAGAATACTTTTCCTTTATTCCCGAGCCGACCATGTCCGGCTTCAGTCTGCGGGTGAATTCCTCAAGCTCATATAAGGTAGCGTCATCCATAATCACAGCGCCTTCCTTCAGTTCAGGATAGGTGCGTTTATAGTCGTCGCTGTGGCCGAACTCATATCCGGATGCCACAACCTCCATGCCCAAGTCTTCATAAGCGCCGATCGTGTGGCGCGGACGGAGACCGCCGACGTAGAGCATTACTTTTTTGCCTTCGAGTTTTGGACGGTATTGTTCCACGACCGCATCCATAATCGGCTTGTACTTTGCTATCACGTCCTCTGCGTTCTTCCGGATATTCTCGTCGAACTTGGCGGCGATCTTCCTGATGCTGTCATATATCTTCGTGGGGCCAAAGAAGTTGAACTCAACCCATGGGATGCCGTACTCCTCCTCCATATGCCGGCATATGTAGTTCATCGACCGGTAACAGTGGATCAGGTTCAGCTTTGCCCTGGTAGCGATCGCGATCTCATTGATCGTTGCATCGCCAGTGTACTGAGAGATCACGCGGAGGCCCATATCTTCAAGTATCTTCCGCGAGGCCCATGCGTCGCCGCCGATGTTATAGTCGCCGATAAGGGCAACGTCATAGGGGGTAGAAGTTTCAAGCTCTCCCTTGCCAAGGACATAATCCTTGATGGTATCATTTGCGATATGATGGCCGAGGGACTGGCTCACGCCCCTGAACCCCTCGCATCTCACAGGCACAATCGGGATGCCGAATTCCTTGGCTACCTTTTTTGATACTGCTTCTATGTCATCCCCGATAAGCCCGACAGGGCATTCAGAAAGAATGCCTATTCCCTTTGCGAGCGGGAAGAGTTCTTTCAGTTCATGCAGGGCAGCGTCAAGCCCCTTATCGCCGCCATACACAATGTCCTTCTCCTGA
>CAMTXX010000006.1:0-47530 GCA_947085825.1 uncultured Nitrospira sp.
TCTCCAAAACCTCATCACCAACCCGAACCCGTTTCAATCCACGCGCCCGCACGGGGCGCGACAAAATCCTGCTTGACGCGCTTGTCTATGAATTACAGTTTCAATCCACGCGCCCGCACGGGGCGCGACGCTATTCAACGCCTTTTAATCCGTCTTGATATGTTTCAATCCACGCGCCCGCACGGGGCGCGACCCCCATGGTGTCGGCCTTGCATGATGATAATCAAGTTTCAATCCACGCGCCCGCACGGGGCGCGACAATCTTTTTTTTGAGTTTAGCAACACGCTTCCCCGTTTCAATCCACGCGCCCGCACGGGGCGCGACTTTGCTCAGTTATTGCGACATGGTTCGATTTTTCCGTTTCAATCCACGCGCCCGCACGGGGCGCGACATATACCGAGGCGTGTAATCATAAATTATATTCTGTTTCAATCCACGCGCCCGCACGGGGCGCGACGGAATATAAAATGCAGTCAGGGCAAATAGTACTGTTTCAATCCACGCGCCCGCACGGGGCGCGACTTTAACCTTAATATTCACAGGAGGGTTACCGGCGTGTTTCAATCCACGCGCCCGCACGGGGCGCGACCTTTTCCAAAAGAGAAGCTATCGGGTTCATTGTGTTTCAATCCACGCGCCCGCACGGGGCGCGACTTTCACCTCACTCCCTCAACCTCGTTACCTTAAAAGTTTCAATCCACGCGCCCGCACGGGGCGCGACTTTCGGTGCAGACAACGGCGCTCTTTGTGCCGATTGTTTCAATCCACGCGCCCGCACGGGGCGCGACCTCGACAACAATGCCGCCGGGATGTCAGACAGTCAGGTTTCAATCCACGCGCCCGCACGGGGCGCGACGGAATTGAGTGTTCATCTCAGAAAGCAGTATGCTGTTTCAATCCACGCGCCCGCACGGGGCGCGACTTGTTTTGTTTTGTTGTGGCAAATGATGTGATTGAAGTTTCAATCCACGCGCCCGCACGGGGCGCGACTAGTAACCGCAGGAGTACCGTCTTCATTGACTATGTTTCAATCCACGCGCCCGCACGGGGCGCGACGAGACTGGTAACAGGACTGCTCCCGTCTTCATTGTTTCAATCCACGCGCCCGCACGGGGCGCGACTAAGAACTTGTAATCTTCTCCAGCTTCTTCCATCGTTTCAATCCACGCGCCCGCACGGGGCGCGACCGTATCCGCCACAGGTAAAGGACATTGTTTTATCGTTTCAATCCACGCGCCCGCACGGGGCGCGACCAAGGGTTGCCATGCGTTCAGTTGTGGACCAGTAGTTTCAATCCACGCGCCCGCACGGGGCGCGACTTTCTCAACTTCGTCAAGCAGGATGCAGCAGGGAGTTTCAATCCACGCGCCCGCACGGGGCGCGACGTGGGAAAAAAGGTTTCATGGGTGCGAATAAAACGTTTCAATCCACGCGCCCGCACGGGGCGCGACTTTTCATCAGTCCTTGAGGGATCAAAAAAAAACGGTTTCAATCCACGCGCCCGCACGGGGCGCGACCAATGGGATTGATGAAGTATGTTATGAGTGGGTGTTTCAATCCACGCGCCCGCACGGGGCGCGACTGGGTTCGTGAAGCTCCACAAATAGCGATCACTGGTTTCAATCCACGCGCCCGCACGGGGCGCGACGAGATGAAGTTGCTTGAGTTGAGCATTGCATCTGTTTCAATCCACGCGCCCGCACGGGGCGCGACCTTCCTGTGTAATCGTGCCTTTATTTGTTGACCAGTTTCAATCCACGCGCCCGCACGGGGCGCGACAAAACATGTACCACAGGTGATCGGGCTAAAAAATGTTTCAATCCACGCGCCCGCACGGGGCGCGACCTTTAAGCTATAACTATTTAAATCTAAAGAAAAAAATGACCACTTTTTGCGAAGGCACCTTTTTCGTGCCTGCAAATCCTCAAGTTGTCAAAGAGCGATCCGTAAAACTCTATATTTTTAAACGCTTTATCATCCCCTGCGAACCTTAAGGGGAAATCATGTGCGCTTGAGGTTCGCGCGCCTACTAATGGCGCTATCTCAAACAATCAAAGGGCCTTCCTGATCAACTGCTGCCTTTGCCCCGACATGCTCAACCCGGTTCCTCCAGTTCGCCCCGAGATAATAAAATCTCAGGCTGTCCTTCTCCTGATCAATCTCGGAAATCAACCTGTCTTTAAGCATCGTCCACTGGGCAGGATCAACAATACATTCAAATACGGAATATTGGACCCTCTGGCCATAATCCTTGCAGGCGCGCGCCACCCTGCGCAGACGGCGCTGTCCACCATCTTCAGACGTCGCAACATCATAGCTGACTATTACAAACATAGAATGGCCTCGCCGGGAATAACGTCATTAATCTGTTTGTCATTCTCCGACTTGATCGGGGAATCCAGATAGTAGTTCTTCATATAAATCCTTCCATGTTGGATTATCCTTTTCAATAAGATCCAATTTCCATTTGCGATTGTATTTCTTCAATCTCTTTTCTCTCATTATGGCATGTTCAGCGCCTAAGAATTGTTCATAATAGACAAGCTTATCAACATCGTATTTTTCAGTAAATCCCTCTGTCACTTTGTTCTTATGTTCCCAAACCCGCTTGATCAGGTTGGAAGTGACTCCACAATACAAAGTGCCGTTTCGATGGCTCGCCAAAATATAGACATAGAAATTTCTTTTCATATAAACCTGGATTCCCCGGTCAAGCCGTGGAATGACGACACCTTAATTAGTGGTTTCATTTATCCATTACTTCCATATAAACGGCGGATAATTGTCGGTATCTCCCCTGAGATAACGCGCCATCAGCAAAGCCTGCGTATAGGGCAGAAGACCGATTGCCACCTTCTCCTTGAGAAACGGGTGTTCTATCTCCTCCTGCTTGCGCTTCTGATAGGCCACGAGTACCGTCTTTCTCGTATCATCATCCATCCATATGGCCCCTGATTCCTTCTTCTCAAAGCCCTTTGCCTGCACCTGGCTGAGATTGATTAAAGAGAGCGTGAGCCGGTCGGCAATAAACGGCCTGAATTCCTCCATCATATCCAGCGCAAGACTATAACGGCCCGGCCGGTCCCGGTGCAGGAAACCGACTGCGGGATCAAGACCGACTGATTCGAGTCCTGAGCGGACATCATGCATCAACAGAGTATATAGAAACGACAGCAGGCAATTGACTCTATCCAGCGGCGGCCTCCTGTTTCTCTCATGAAAGAAGAAATCATTTTTTTGAGCAGTTATCAGATGATCAAAGACCTCGAAGTAGGCATTTGCCGATTCTCCCTCTATCCCCCGCACAATATCGAGAGGATAGTCAGACTGTAATCTTCTTATTGAATTTGCAAGTGTCTGAGATGCCTGTGACATGGCGTCAGTGTCAATTTTTCCCGAATGGTCCCGTAACGCCCGCTGGAGCACTGTTCGGCAGTTTGCGATCTTTCCGGTCAACATCGCACGGCTGATTTGTGAAGAAGTCTGTGGGTCATCGGCCCGTCGGTATTGTTCGCGCCTGAGCAGAACATTGCCCGACACAGGCCCCTGGACCTTTGCCAGAAACCGGCCGTTTTCGGTGAGGAAACTCACCGCAACCTGCTTCTCGGCGCAGAACCCCATCAGGTAAGGGCTGCACGAAACCTGGCCGAAACAGACAATCCCGCCGAGTGTATGCACAGGCACGCGCAGGGCTATTTCATCATTTATCTTGACAGCAACAGTCTCTCCTTCTTTTGAAAGATACGCGCCCTGCGTTGTAACAAAAAGAGTGTTGAGCAGTTTTTTCATTTCTTCTTGTGTCTCCGTTTCTTCCTGTCTTCAATGGCCGCTTCGATACTTCGGAACTCTTCATCGTCGGCAAGGGCTTCTTCTTTTGCTTCGCTTGCAAGCCGGTTACGGTTAAAGGTCTCATAATGCTCAAGAGCCAGTCTATCAGCTATCTCTTTGGTTACCTTGCCGGCATTAGTGAGGATATCCCGTTCGTTAAACTGCAGGAAGGCATCCAGCTTTTCTCTCCAGTCGCGCATGAAAACCTGCCTGCGGCGTTTTGCCTGGTCTTCTGCATAGTTCAGGTACATTTCCACTATACGGTTAAGATGCTCTATCTCTTCATGATTAAGATAATTCTTGGCAATAGTCACATCCCCTTTGCGGACTTTTGCGCCTTTCCATGAGGCCAGGCCCATATTTGGCTTTGACGAATCCGCCCGCTCGGCAATTATTTCAGCCGCAGTCCTGCCGGAAACAGCAAAATGCAATTTGTTTTGAACGATGCTGAAAAATTCCAGCGTTTCTTCCGCTCTCGGATCGTAATCAGCCGCAAGCTTATAAATGTCGCGTATTTTCTGATAAAAACGTTTTTCGCTTGACCGAATGTCCCGAATCCGCTCAAGCATCTCATCGAAATAATCGGAGCCGATGTTATTGACTTCTTTCAGTCGGGTATCGTCCATTGTGAAACCTTTGATTATGTATTCCCTCAGGCGTTGGGTCGCCCAGATACGGAACTGTGTGCCTCGAATACTGTTGACCCTATAACCTACGGAAATAATAGCATCCAGATTGTAGTATTCCAGCATACGCTGGACACTGCGAGGACCCTCACATTGAACTGTTGCAAAATTTGCAACAGTTGCCTCGGGTCTTAATTCACCTGTGTCGTATATATTTTTCAGATGACGGCTGATACCTGATTTATCCACCTGAAACAACTCCGCCATTTGATTAAGGGAAAGCCAGACGGTCTCATCCTGCAATTTCACTTCAATACGAGTCTTGCCGTCCTCTGTCTGATACAGAATCAATTCGCCCATTATCGTTTGTTCATTTTTTTTCTTTTTACCCGGCATTTCCTTTATTCCTCCTCCATCGCCGTCAACAAATATTTGCTTGCTGATTTTGTCTTGCCGCAGGTCTTGGGCAAACAAAGATCCAGCAGCGAACAACTCTCGCATCTCTTTGAATATTCCGCTTTCGGTGTTATGCTTGAGGCAATAAGCTCATGCACCTTCCGGCTGATGTCCTCTGCCACTGTCCGCAATCTCTCGTCAAACACCACATCTTCCCTCCGCCGCGTCTGACCATAAAAAAGCGCCCCTTCCTTTATCTCAACCTTAAGCATCTCTTCCAAGCAGATCGCCTGGGCGCAAAGCTGCACCCTGTCGCAATCGTCAGCCTTCGGCTTCCCCCGCTTGTATTCCACAGGAAAAGGCAGCCATGTTCCATCCTCTATTTTGTGGAATTCGACGACATCAGCCTTGCCGGAAAGCCCCAGCCTCAGCGACCGCAGGGGCACGCTGTAGTCTATACGGACATTTCCCCGCGATTCGAATTTGTTGCTGTCAGCCTTCTCGTGCATAATCCTGCCCTCAGCGGTGAAGAGGTTTTCATTCCAGACCTGTTCTACGTGGATCAGAGCGCACCGCCGGGGGCAGTACAGGTAATGATTAAGCGCTGAAATCATAATTAGCTCATTTTCATCCATAACCTATCCTTTAAATACAGCAATTATCAGCAAAATTAGCCAGTTTTAGCACACCGGCCATGTAGCCCAGAAAGTCATCGTATTCCAACATCCAAGCATAAAGATCACCAGCGCCTTGAAGCGGCATAACACCATATTGCAGCACTTTCGAGCTGTAAATCGCTACAGTTTGTTGTTGTAGTTCTTGCGGCGTTACCCCTTTGCGCTCTTTACGGTCTTCAAGTCGACGTTTTAACTCATCAGCCACAACAACTGAGATTGTGTTTGATGAAATAACCTTAAAGTTTTCTTCAACCTCCGGGAATTTCCGTGCTTTCTCAGCCTTAACAATCAAGTCATTCTCGCATAGTCCCTGATTGAGGTCGCGGACCTCACGCCGCATCGCTTCCTTACAATATTCAGGTGATATCTTTTGTTCTTTATACAAATCAGTCAATATGCGCGCTGATGTTTTAAAAGCTGGATGCTCCTTGAGCAAATCTCCACCCTTGATTTTAAATAACCAAAGCTCCGCCGTCTCGAATTCATCTGACCTATTGGTTCTGCCGGAAGTCTGAATGGTGCTGACTAGACTGCACAATTCGCGGGCTGCTGATCTGAATGAGAAATCCATTCCCGCCTCAACACATGAAGTGGCAATCAGCATCCAATCGGTGTCGCTTTTATCTATAAGGCGCTTTTTAACTCGTTCAATAGTTACCTTGCGATGAATAGGAGCCAGAGCAGTAGATAAGTGTTCCACCTTGTCTCTACCGTGCCGTTTTGCCATCTCTCTGGCTACAGCAGCAGCAGATTGGACGGTGTTCAGGATAACGAGACATGGACCGGGCAGATCAGATATCCAATTGCACAATTCTTCCAATGATAGCGGTTCAGCCTTCAGCTGATAGTCGATACGCTCCTTTTCGGCATCCATTGCCGATTCGCGGACATCAAGCTTCACTAGTTCGGGCAGTTCAAGTGTTGGAGATGAGAACTCTTCCAACGTCCAGAAGCGCGTAAGTGAGCCGGATGCCATGACGATGTAACATCCCCAGTCCATTACCAGTTCTTGAAGCCATTTCCATGTCTGCGGCCACAGATGGGCTGGCAGGGCGGCATGGGCCTCATCAATGAAGATAGCAGAACCTGCAAGCTGATGCAGTTTGCGGAGCGTCGCAGGGTGATTGCTGGCAATGGTTTCAAAAAACTGCACAGCCGTGGTCACGGTGATTGGTGCATTCCAGAGGAAGGAAAATGCCCGGTTCGCCTCTTCTTCGAACTCCGCCTTATGATGGTGAGCGGCGACAACCTTTTCTGCCTCTTCGTTGTCCAGTATCAGCGCTTTGCGGTAGATTTCAACCGATTGATCAATAATGTTGGTGAACGGCAGCACCACAAATACACGCCGCAGATTTTTCTGTGCTGCAACGTTTAGCAGATGCGCCATAATAGCGGTTGTCTTGCCGGTCCCGACCGGGCTGTCACAAGCAACCAAGCCAGTCTCGGCAGGTTGGGCAGTGCGGCAGGCGTCATACACCTGCTGCCGCAATTCGTTACGTGTCCGCTTATCCTTCTCATCGTTCGGTAGACCTTCTACATATTTATCAAGAACAACAAGTCGTTTTCCCGCCTCAATCGGCACTTCTCCTTCCGGCACGACATTTCCGTAATTCCGCGCCGTGTCGGTATGATCTGCGTCAACGAGACATGATAGGGCAAACCTTAAAAATACTGGTCCCGGCGCTCGCCCTCCCGGTAAATTTGGACCGGTCCCCATTTCAGTCTCGTGTTCATTGATGTAGTATTGCAGCTTATCGTCGGTGATTTCTCTCACTGTCGTTTCACTGTTTTCAGGAAAAGTCCGGACTCTGAACGGATAAATATCGGAGTTCTCTTTGGGTATCGAAGGCAAGCCCCCATAAGGCTTCTTCGCATGATGGGAGAAGACACATAACCCCGCCGGGGGGAACCCCTTTTTTAATAAATAAGCCGTTCCGGCATCCCTATGATCTACAGGAAGGAAATCTCTTGTCTTCCCCCGAAGCACCTTCTGATTGGCGTCGTCAATTTTGCCAAGGTCATGGTATTCGGCAGCGGCGCGCACAGTTGATAAAAATAGACCACCAAACCGTGTATAAGGTGCGACTTTGGAGGCAAATTCCATAGCCCTTCTAACAACTTCTGAAATGTGCGCCTTGTATGTCTGTTCCGGACATCCCAACCTTGCGCTATGAGCCAAGAGAACTTTGCGTTTCATTTATTGTCTCATTTTATCCATCAGGTCGCTAATGGTAACCTTGCCCTCAAACTGCTTGAAGATTTCCGGATGATCGTGTTTGTTTGGGATAGTATATTCACTTCGTTCAGAAGATGGTTTATTTTTTTCCTCTTCTTTCTTCTTTCTGGGCATAAGCGCATCGATCAGATCAAAGTCGTTGAACGAACCCCTTTGATTATTATGCTCCGCATACCACGCGTGCAGAACCTCTACCTGAGTCCTCACCAATGAAGGATTGTGTGAATACACGTAAGGGATTAGTTCAAGCGCAACATCAACATCTTTCTTCTCACAACCTGTTTTGCTTGCCGGTGTAGGGTTAACGAAAAACGGAATGGCATAAATTCCGTGTTCAACAAACTTGAAGGCACCTGGAGCCATTCCCGCAGTTTTTCCTTCCTGTACCCCAGACTTATTGGTAAGGGTAAAATCAGTCCTTAATGCAACTGGCGCAACAGACAAGCCAAGTCCAAAGTGAAGTACTCCAGTCTTTATGTTTCTCTTTAGGGCTATGGCCTCTTCCGCTTTCGCTTTCGTGCTCTTACCCTTGTCTGCCTTCTTGGTGGTTATTTCTTCTGATGGGCCTTCTTCAGTTTCTCCCTCTGCCCCTTCAAGGAAGGTGTTCCCAAAGACGCGACCATCCCAATACCTTTTGACAAATCGTTTCTCTTCAACAGGCTTAGGATCATCCTCTATTATCATTTTCTTAATTTCCTCACGTTTTCTGTCTCGCTCTTCCAAGATATCAAAGCGAGTTTCATCCAACTCGAATTTGCCTTTGAGATAAAGCCAGATTGGCCCCATTTTGTTTCCGACTAAATCCCGCATCTTCCGCTTGACCGATACCGGCGAAATTTCACCTATGTCGCCTCTGCGCCTACGAGGTGCCCCGTCGCGTTCCGGATCACCGTTAGGGTTAGAATTGCGAACCTCAACGATAATCAACCCTGCTGCGCGTGGAATATCTGTGCCATTTGTTTTACTCATGATTTTCTACCTCCTTTTTATTGTTTTGTAATTCCGTACTTCTACTATTCTTTTCAGTTTCTTCCTCTTTTGAACCATAGGAAAGGTATCCAAGGATCAACTTCGCTTTTCCAGCATCATCTATCTCGATTGGTATTTGGATTTCCGACAACATTCCTGTGATTTCAGCAATGTCCTTTAGGCAGTTTTTGGCAGCCTGTCTTGGGATTGTGTCCGGCCTTACCCTTTTTGCCCATGAAATGTAAGGCTGATCCAAGCGGCCCCATAGAAAAAGAAAAGCTTCCTGCGGATTCTGAAGTGCAAGTGATACATTATCATTACCGATCAGTCGCAGGGGGACATCTCCATTTCTCACGTCAAGCGAATATTGGATATGAAGTTTATCCACTACAGCAAAAAACCTCCCAAGGTAAAACACATTTTCATTCATATAGTCCTCCTTTCTAATCCCTTTTTTATACAAGAGCATCCCGTAAAGCGTGGGCAACATATGCAAATACTCGCTATCCTTAAAACTAACTCGATCCAAGGTTGCCCTCAGTCTTGTTATGATAAGCGAATGTGCACCTTCTTCTTCCTGTTTTTGGAGTTCTATTTTCAGTTTAGCTTTTAGACCTGCCCTAATAAGAGCATGAGCACTCTTCTCTACTACATTTTCAAGACCGGCATCAACTCGCGCCAGAATTGTATCGCGCCTTTCAAAGAGTAAATCTAACGCATCGGATGAAACAAATCGTTTTGAAATAGGCACCTTCTGGCTGCCTTGCTTTCTCATTATCATATCGCCGTTTTGTCTCCATGTACTATTCAATAGCCAAATAGCTCTTGTCGGAAAGATGGGCAAGGCACCTTTTAACACCTTCTCTTTCGTGTAAAGCCAAGGCATAACCAAATCAGGGATGTTGGCACAGCCCTCCTGCCACCGGCGAGCACCTGCCATATAGTCATTAAGCGGGTAATGCCTTGAAGAAAGAATCTTAGTATTGCCCTTGTCAACTGCTGCGATAATGCCAACCGTAATCTCTGCTGCAGGTTCGCTCTCGGCAATACCTTCAAGTGTTTTCAACGCAGTCTTTGTAGCCTCTTCGCTCATGTAGATATTCTCTTGATTGTCCGTGTCATCACTGTCAAATACCTTTATGACATTGGTAGTTATCAGTTTCGTACAATAAGCGAAAGCCACCGTGTTCCGATTCTCATATTTTCTGAGGCTTATCCATGTTTTTCCCTTTCTTTCTGGAGCAAGAATATATTTTAAAGTTTTTCTTGCCAACTCCCTTGCATCATGCCCTGCGGGGAAAAGAGCAGAGCTTTCAAGTCCATAACGCTTGAGGCAAGGAATCTTATCAAATGCAGCAAATAGCTTTATCTGTCCAAGTCCTTTAGTATCGATATCGTCATATTTTTCTTTCGCGCCTGCCATATCAAGTCCGAAGGCATCCTTCTTTCCGATAGACTTATGTGACTTATTGCTTTTTTGTTCAAAAGTTTGGGCCATCCATCTTTGTAAAGTGCTGTGGTATGGTGGAAAGCGGTTCTCCCCATACTCAGGTTTATCCCAATCGTTGATTGACAGGAGAAAGAGAAAATCTCTTCCGTGTTCCTTGCCGCGTCCTTTCTTCTTGCCCTCTTTTTTGAGGGCAAATAGTACCTCCGCGAATTCCTTTTTTCCCGTGTCGAACAGTTTCCTCATAAAGATTTCCCTAACCTCGTCCCTCAATTGATCCGGATGGCAAAGACCTGCTCTTTTGACAAGTTCCTCATATGCTCTGTATCCTCCGGGCTTTGCCGCAGCCGCTTCCAGGTAATTGCGTTGCAGTTCATTCGGTAGTTCATTAAGGCACCTGCCTATCAGCTTCAGATCATCGTGCCAGAGATCATTGCAGCAATCTTTAATGAAGTCTTGGCGATTAGACTCATCAATGTTCCTCTTCTGTTTACTGTCCGTTTCAGTGCTCTCATCTCTCTTCTTTTTGTTTTTCTCGGCTTTCTTTTCTCTGAGGGCGTTAGTTATATACCTTGGTATCAGAGAAGGTTCACAAGTCACATTATAGAATGCTCTACCATTGAATACAGGAAAGGAAGGGTCCGTCTTGCTTTTTTGCCATTTGTAAACAGTTTCCATGTTGAAGTCTGGAATATCCGCATCTTTAACATGTCCATTTTGATCAAGGAAGACTATGAATCCCCCTTTTTTAGAAGTGCAACTTTTGAAATAGGGATGCGACTCCCCAAAATCACAACCAAGCGTTTTTAATATAGTGTTGGTTTCTATCAATTCATTCAGCATATTCCAGCCTCCCGTTCACAATCTTCCGGCCAGATAGGTTCTGTACATACCGCAGATTGGGAACACCGGTTTCCGGATCGAACACTCTATATAGAAAAGATGATAGATCCTCATTGAGGGATGCCTCGACTTTAGTGCTGTCCCGGCAGTGTCCAATATAGTCTGGGACAAATTCCCGCCATCCCAGACAGGGGGTGTCATAGAATTGTCCTCTTCTTAGTCGCCGATTAAAACGTTCTTGGCAGTAATGTTGGGAATTGACACCATTGAGCATGGCAGCCTCGGAAAGACTTTTAGGGATGTATTTGAAATTCTCGATTGTCGCATAAAATTTGTAACAGACATTGATAAGCACGGTAGCCTTGTGCTGAAACGAATCGTTATTCGCAATCTGTTCCCCTTTTCTGAGCGGGCCTCCATAGTTTGTAGTGTAATCGTGATAAATTAGTGGAGCACAAATCTCCACTGCAGTCGGATTGATAATTACGTTTTTCAAGCGTACAATCGACTCAAATATACCCTTTACTGCGGACCATGGCGGCACCGGATAGCTTACCGGAGTTGCGCCAGTGTCTGGTCTTGTCCACATAGCTGTTGAACCGGAAACTTCCATTTGAATTGAGTAAGTTTTCATTCGCCCTCCTTTCTGCTTTTTGATGTTTACAACGATTCCAAATCCACTCTTTTCCTCACTTTTAAATTGAGCCCTCCTATTTCTTTCCTGCCAACATCTTCCTGCTCTCCGGCTCACTCAGATAATTCTCAGACGACACCACTTTCTTTCCCGTCTTTTTCTCAAGGTTTTTACGAGCCGTTCCAATCTCCTCCTCCCCTTGGCAAGGGGAGGATTGAGGTGGGGTAAGGGAGGGTTGAGACTGGATCAAATGGGTCGCCGCGGTCATGTCCTCAATATATCGACATATCTCTGCAATGAGCAATATGAGCTGAGCTTCTAAACATAATTAAACCATTCCTGCCCTTGCCATTCTTCAAGCGGCTTTCCCTCAATGCTGTGTGCAAAAAATTTCAAAGCCCCACCTCTTTTCATGCTTCCATTATACTACCCGACCTCCCCCAAGGAGTGTCCTATGTTTTTATTGTTTGGCCCATTATATTCGTTTCAATCGTTCATTTAAAAGCATTCAGTTTAAATTGCCGATAAACCTGCCGACATCTTTTTTGTTTAAGACACGCAAAACAACAATCTTATTGGCATCAATAAAATAAAATATCCGATATTTATCTATACGCAGTCTGTAATAATCCGAAGACGTACCATTTATCTTTTTAATCAACTTGCCTTTTGGGAACGGGTTCTCTTCAAGGACCTTCATGCCGGAAGTAAGGCGTTTACATATGGCATTATTGAAAGCATCAAGATCTTTGGCAGCTTTGGGAGAAAGGACGAGCTGAAACCTACTCACTTTTTCTTTTCCTTTTTGACAGGTAATCCTCCAGAGTTACGCCGCCCTTGCTATGGTACTCTGCCTGAGATTCAGCAAGCACGTCCTGCAGGGCAGTGCTTTTTTCGAGCAGATAATCTTCAAAGTCCTCCTCCGAAATTGCCGTGACAATTGCCCGCGGTTTGCCCTTTGATGTGATAATCACAGCTTCTTTTTCTGCTTTTCTTAATATCTCGGACGTCTTGTTTTTAAGTTCTCTGACATTGGCGAATTTCATTATATTCCTCCATGTGGCTATATTTGTAGCTACTATGTCATATTCTGCGGTTCCTGTCAATAAATGCCATTCCTCAACCGGCTTTCCCTCAATGCTGTGTGCAAAAAATTTCAAAGCCCCGGCTTGACCACAGCATTTTTTCTGCTATAGACATATTGAGCCTCAGCGTCTTACGCTTTGTTTTTTCCGCTGCCCTATTGAAAACCCTGGTCAAACTACTCCTCCCTGAACTTCTAAGCCCCTCCTTAACAAGGAGGGGTTGGGGAGGTCAATCTCTGGACTTTGCCTCTCAAACCACCCCTCCCGACCTCCCCTTGCCAAGGGGAGGAGTAAGGTGGGGTCAGATGCATCCTGAGCGGATGTGCCCGTCCGTCTTCACTTACATGGGCAATTGGTTCATTGGATTTCAAGAGAAAGGTCCCCTCATTTTTCATTATCGTACCCCATAATACCACACGACCTCCCCCAAATCATGTCCTATGTTTTTAAAAGTTACGGCCCTCAGTCTCCAGCTTTCAGCGCTTCATCCCGGATAGACATTCCCGACTTCCAAAGGATACCAGAGCTTGCCTTTCCTGCCGACAACCAGGTTGACGGTATCACCTTTCTTCAGGTGCTTCGCAATCTCTTTTGTAATTTGGATGGGTCCGGTTTTTTCGCCACCATAGTTAAGGAGAAGCTTATCTTCAAGTATCCCGGTCACTTCACCATAGCCTTCGTTGTAATCTTCATCATTAAATTTATGGGACGCGAACCTGTTATTATTCATGCCGCAAAGGATGTAGAGCAGCATGGCCGCTTTCCCGACACGGGGGAGGTCTTTTGTCGCTTTTTTTGTTGTTTCGGCGATTTCGTCCATGGCCCCCTCGGCAAGAAGCCCTTTCTTGTCGAGCCATTTTACATATTTCTTCATAATACCGGGCGCTGCTGTGTTCAACCATGCGGGGCCGAGCACTTTCCGGATCAGGAACCATTCGAGAAAATTTGAAACCTGTCCGTCATGAAGTTCTGAAGTTTCAGCCGTCAAAACTAAGCCCGTGTCCTTGTGCTCCACATGGGACAACTCCCCATAACTCGCCAGATAATCCTGAAACAAACTTAAAACATCTTCGTATTTTTCTGCTGTCTTCTTACTGACGCCCTCAGACGCTTCTTTTAAAAAAAGATCCATACTCTCTCTGATTTTCATCTTCCTTCTCTCCTTGTGGTTTTTTTAGTTTAAGGGACTTAGAACTTGTTAATATACCATTTATATTTCTGTCATGCCCGAATGATTCTGTCGGGCATCCATGGTTCGACAAGCTCAGGGTGACAATCGGAGACTTTTGCAAGAGGCTCCTCTGTCTGTCTTCTGTTATTATACTCCCCGTCCTCCCCCAAAGCGTATCCTATGTTTTAAAAATTTTTCCTCCCCATAGTTGACAAACTCGTAAAAAGTCGAAAAGGGCCGAATTTGTCATTCTGAGTGAAGCAAAGAATCTTGTCTTTTCAAATAGTTAAACAGACCCTTCACTGCGTTCAGGGTGACAAAGAAGACTTTTTACGAGCTCGTCATAGTTGTTTTTGAATTTATGCGCAGGCTCTATTTGCAGAAACCTCTTTTCCACTCCGTTTATTGACAGCTCCTTTTCCTTACGTTATACTTATTTTGTAAGGAGGTAGCAGATATGAGATCAGTAATAACGTCCAAATATCAGACCACTATACCAAAGAAGGTGCGGGAAACGCTGAAGCTTTCCGTCCATGATGCGGTTGAATGGCGGATAAACGGAGGCGTTGTAGTCGTGTATCCAACGCAACGGGCCTTCCTGTCCCGCAAGGGTTGCATTAAGACCGGCAAAGGAGATATAGCCGCTGACATTGCGCAGGCGCGGCTTGCCCGCTCGGAGCGCAGGCGGTGAAGCAGTATGTCCTGGATACCAATGCACTGCTGTCGTTCGTGACGGACCGCAATGCTGCACAGCAGGCTGTGATGGCCGGCCTCTTTGAGCAGGTTGCAGCAGCGCAGGCAACCGTGCTGTGCCCTCAAAATGTGATCGCCGAGTTTGTATATGTGTCAGCTAAATCTTCTTTCTTATCTCCTTCAGCAGCCTGTCATATTTCTCCCTGTCTTCCTGCTTCAGCTCTCTCCGGCCAAACCTGTGCCCCTCATAAATTCGCAAAAATTCATCCAGGTCATCTGCTATATCCAAAGATGAAGCTTTCTGTTTTATATCTCCTGAGGTCATCGAATGCTTCATCCTTATCCCCCTTCTTCTGAGCAGCCTCTTTAAAGAGAGATACCTTTCCGTGGCATAGCTGTACTTCCTGATTCTCATTTTGTGATATGCAAGGCATATCAGAAAGCAAAGAAGAGCGCCTGCGGCAACACTATAAATCAGCATTTTCAAATCAGGAAATGCTAAAACAGGGAACCGTTTCAGACTGAAAGGCATTGACAGGCCTCTTAATATCTGCCTCTGGTCAAAAGAACTGAAGCCTACCACATATCTCGACCAGTTGAGCTGCATCGAATCAATAAAAAGCGCCATTGCCGAAGGGCGCAGCAACGGAACTTCAGGTGTTGGATCAAATCTTTTCCATTTGCCGGCGATCAGGGCCTCGACCCAGGAATGAGCGTTGCTCTGCCTTACAATAATATATCCGCCGTATTCATTTTTTTCACCGCCGTAAAAACCGGTCACAACCCTTGCAGGGATATCCAGGCTTCTGAGCATGATCACCATGGCAGAGGCATAATGTTCACAATATCCTTTTTTGGTGTTAAAGATAAAATCCTCAATCGGTCTAACCCCAGCAGGCGGCTCAGAAGTTGACAACGAGTATGTATAATTATTCTTCAGATATGCTTCAATCAGAGCGGCCTTTTGCTCATCAGAGACTTTGCCTGCGGTTACGCTTCCTGCAAGCGCTGTTATTCTTTCTGACCCCGGCGGCAGTTGCAGATAACGTTCATTTCTTGTCCCCTCATAGCTGTCTCCGGCAATACTGTATACGGCATACTTTACCCTTCTTGAAGCTTTGCCCTGCATATACATGCCCTTGCCGGAATCGGCCAGCAAAGAAAAGCCCTCGGCCTTGACCGCGCATATCTTCGGCAGCCCGAATATGATATCGGAGTCGATCGGTTCCAGATATATCCTTTGTTCAATAGCCCTGCTTTTATCACATTGTTCAACCTGGAATTCCTCCCCGGCTCTTTTGATTCTGATTTTTTCCTCCCGGGTTTTTCTCCACGAATTTCCGTCAAAATAATCAAGCGCAAGCCCTCTCCAGTAAAGCGCCTGAATATCCCTGTCCAGCTCTACCCTCATAACAACCGTGGGATCGAGCATAACGTCCCCGAAGGAACCAAAGTCCACTTTTTCTGAAAAGCCGGTTGTTTTTATCCCCTTCGCATGACTCTTTCCGATGAATTTATGTGAAGTCCTGGGAATAAGAATAAAGATCAGTATAGTCACCAGAAGGGTGAAGAAAGAGATAAAGGCCACCGGTTTCCAGACTTTAATCCGTCCCAGGGCGCCTTCCTTGAGAAAATGGGAAAGCACCATGGCTGTTACGAGAAAGACCATAAAGACAACGAAAACAACCCCGAATATCAGCGACTGTGTTAAGTCCGAAGCTATGACAAGCTGAAGTAGCGACATGAAGTAGACCTGAAGGTGGTCCCAGGGTTCTTTCAGATCAAAGCTCTTTATCGCCTGAAAGGTTATCGTCAGATGCGCCACTGCCAGAAAGACATCCCCTGATATCATTACTGAATCAGTCACGAAAACGACCAGCGTTAAAGTGGAAAGGGCGCCTACCGCCCATTTCGGGGCAGGCGGCCTGTCCTTAAAAAACCGGTAATAGCCGGGAAGTATCAATAGGCCGCTCATTGTCATAAGCGGGTTCATTTCGCCGGTCAGCAGCAGACTGAGACAGCCTGTCAAGGCCAGCACGGCGGTGATGAATTTATAAAGAATCGGCATATATCACCATGTCGGCAGATGCGATATATTCGCTGAAGGAAGAGCTTCTGCTTTTAAGCAACAGTATTGTATAGCCTTCATCATCGTAAGACAGAGGGCAGTCAGGAACATCCTCCGCCTGCATCAGTGCAAGGATATCGAGCGTCTTGAAAAGATGCTCATTGCCGGAACCGAAAGGAATGACCTTTTTACAGGAAAGCATTCTCACAAAATATCCGGCCTCAAGGAAGTGTTCTGCAAAAGAAGCGGCAAGCGAAAGAATTTTTTCAAAAGCCGCTTCTTCTGACGGGTTGAGATTATCGATAATGACCGTAATTTTCCTGACATCGGCCAACGCATATTCCTTTATTATGAAACTTGAGGCCTTTGCCGAGGCCTTCCAGTGTATGTCCCTCCAGTCATCACCGTACCTGTACTCCCTCAGTGAGTGAATTTCGTTTCCGGTCCCTGTCGTCCTGCCGATAGCAAGGCCTTCCCGTCCTGAGATATCAGGGATGGTCTGCTCAATATTCATGAGCGCAGGATATACCAATACCTCTCCCGAGACTTTCACTGCGGCGCTTTTCTCAAAAAGTATGAAGGGGAATCCGCTCTGGATAAAAAAATCTCCGTAGGAATAGAGCCCCCTTTTTCCAAAGGTTATCTTTATCTCTTTTTTTATAGAGTCCCTGGGAGCGATAAAAGCACAATATACCGGCGACGATGCTCCTGAGGCAGTCACACGGATGGAATACGCCGGTATCAGCTTTTTTTCATTCTTTATTGTGAAGAATGCGGAAGTCTGTTCCCCTGCGAAAACAGGATGACCTATAGATACCGCAAGGGAAATTCCCGACAGGTTTATCCGCAGCATGACAACCGCAAGCACTATAAAAGAGAGCATAAGGGAAAAAATCAGGTATATGAGGTTATTGCCGGTGTTTACTGCCGTTGCCGCAATAAGTACGGCAGCAAGAATGAAGCGCCTGCCTTCCCTGGTTATTTTCATCCAAATAAACGGCAGTTAAACCACAGAGTACACAGAGAACTTACGCTACTACAAGACAATACGGAGATTACCCTGTTCATTGTTTGGGTGATTACTCTGTGATCTTTATTTTGTTTAAATCGCAAAATATTTTCTCTGTGTTCTCTGTGGTGAATATTCTTGGGAACGGTTTCAAACAAATCATACAGGCACTGGGATAGTATCCAGCAGTTCGTTAATTATCATCTCGGCGTCTGAGATGAATTTCTTTGTTTTCAGAATAAGCCTGTGGCCCAGCACAAGCGGGGCAAGCGTTTTAATATCATCCGGCACAACATAATCCCTTCCTTCGTAATAGGCATGTGCCCTGGCGGCCTTCAGAAAAAACTGCGCACCCCTGGTGCTTGCTCCAAGCCGTATTTTTTCATGCCTGCGGGTCTCTGTGACGATCGTCATCAGATAATCCAGAATGCTGTCGTCAACAGTAATCTTATCCGCTTCTTTTTGCATCCTGATGATCTCCGCCTTCGTCACTACATGACTGAGCTTGTCGAGCAGATCAAAGCTTGTCTGCTGACGCACTGCAAGCCTTTCATATTCGGGAGCGGCATATCCGAGTTTGATGTGCATCATGAAACGGTCAAGCTGGCTCTCAGGCAGCGGAAATGTTCCGTGAAATTCTATGGGGTTCTGTGTCGCCATTATCATAAAAGGCTCAGGGAGTGTAAATGTTTTCCTCTCAACAGAGACCTTTTTTTCATTCATCGCCTCAAGAAGCGCTGACTGGGTTTTGGGGTTCGTCCTGTTAATCTCATCGGCAAGCACGATATTGGAAAATATCGGCCCCGGTTTAAACTCAAACTCCCTGCTCTCGGGGTTATAGATGCTCACCCCTATAATGTCCGCCGGCATGAGATCGCTGGTAAACTGTATCCTCTGGAAACTACAGTCAGTGGCCTTTGCGAGTGCAAAAGCAAGAGTGGTCTTCCCGACCCCGGGTACACCTTCGATAAGCAAATTGCCTCTTCCGAGAAGGGTCACGATAGCCATTTTCACGGCTTCACTCTTCCCTTTTATGACAGAATCAATGGCGCTTTGAAGCTGCTTTAAAGATGGATTTATCATAATTGTTATTTTATTCTATTTTTTGATAAATAAACAGGGGGGCCGAAAATAAGCATAAATCACTTGACAGTTATTCTCTAAAATTTTATCTTACCCATATGAAAAAACCATGGTCAGGCAGATTCACACATAAAACCTCAGGCCTTGTAGAGTCATTTACTGAATCCATATCCTTTGACAAGAGACTCTGGAAACATGATATCAGGGGCAGCATCGCACATGCAAAAATGCTCGCAAAGCAGGGGATTATTCCGGCAAAAGACGCCGAGGCTATAGTAAAGGGGCTGCTTGAAATCGCCGCAGACATAGAATCCGGGAAATTCAGGTTCAAAAATGAACTCGAAGATATCCACATGAATATTGAGGCTGAACTGGCAAAAAAAATCGGGGCTGCGGGTAAAAAACTGCATACCGCAAGATCCAGAAATGACCAGGTCTCACTCGATATAAGACTCTATCTGAGGGAAGAAACAGAAGGCATTATCTCAAAGATACTTCAATTCCAGAAAACCCTCTTGGCTATAGCAGAAAGACATATAGATACTGTCATGCCCGGTTACACCCATCTCCAAAGGGCCCAGCCTGTCCTGCTCAGCCATCATCTTCTTGCATATATAGAGATGATAGAGAGAGACAAAAGCCGCTTCATTGATTCCCTGAAGCGCCTGAACGTTCTGCCTCTCGGCTCCTGTGCCCTTGCAGGGACGACACTCCCTACTGACAGAACATTTGTAGCTAAAGAACTCGGGTTCAAGACAGTTTCAGCCAACAGCATTGATGCTGTATCCGACAGGGACTTCGCAATCGAATTCCTCTCGTGTGCCTGTATCTGCATAATGCACCTTTCGCGTCTTGCTGAAGAACTCGTGCTCTGGTCTACAGAAGAGTTCAGATTTATTGACATATCCGATGAGTTCACAACAGGCTCAAGCATCATGCCCCAGAAGAAAAACCCTGATGTCGCTGAACTCGTCAGAGGCAAAACAGGGAGGGTTTACGGCAATCTGATGTCACTCCTGACCCTCATGAAGGGACTTCCCCTCTCATACAACCGGGACATGCAGGAGGACAAAATACCCCTTTTCGATACTGTGGATACGCTGAATATCTGCCTTGAGATCATGAATGCGATGTTTCCAGGGATAACTTTTAACACCAAGAGGATGCGCGCTACAGCAGGAGAAGGTTATTCAACAGCTACAGACATAGCTGAATATCTCGTCAAAAAAGGCATCCCCTTCAGAGAGGCGCACGAAATCACAGGGAAAATAGTCCTCCATTGCATTAATAAGGATATCGGCCTGCAGGAACTGGATATGAAAGAATTAAAGTCCTTCTCACCGGCAATTTCTAAAGATATATTCCCGGCCCTTGACCCTGTAGCATCTGTCAGGGCGCGCTCATCATACGGCGGCACAGCGCCTTCACAGGTTTTAAAGCAAATCAATAAATATAAAAAGGTTCTTTCTCAAAGTGAGTGGGTAAAGTCCCTCTCCCTTGAGGGGAGAGGGTAGGGAGAGGGTGATTAAATCAATGGCAAAAGGATTCAGAAAAAGATCAACGGATAGGAAAAGGCTTCATAAGACACCCTCCCCTCAATCCCCTCCCCTCAAGGGAGGGGAAGTAATTACCCATACAAAATGAGAAAGAACCAAGATATTGTAAGGGGAAAAATGCGCCGCATCAAAATATCAGCCATATCAGGGAAACTTTACCGTTTACTTTCTCTTTTGTCTCTGACAGTTATCATGTTATCTTCTTTGACAGCCTGCGGGAAAAAAGGCGAACCGACTCTCAAGGCATATGAAAAACCGGCTCCGCCTGCAGGACTCTCGGCAATTCACCGGGAAGAGAGGATTATTCTGAAGTGGAGTTATCCTACAGCAAAAGAATTTTTGATAACAGAATTCATCATACTCAAATCAACCGGCACAGAATTCAATAAACTTGTGCACCTGGAAAAAAGCAAAAGAATCTATGAAGACACCGACTTTGAGATAAACAGAAACTACAGATATAAAATAATCACCCGGAATTTCACAGGGGTCTACAGTGATGCTTCAAACATCATAGTAATAAGACCTTTGGATGTCCCCCCTCCCCCCTCAAATCTCTCCTTCACCATACAGGACAATTCCCTGCTTTTGACCTGGGAACCGGCAGAAAAGGGACTATTCTATAATATATACAAGAGTTTTGAGAAAGGAATATATGGACTGACGCCGGTCAACAACAGCCCGCTCTCCGGCAGTTCTTTCACTGACAGCTTCGCTGTCAATAAAACCGTTTACTATACAGTAAGAAGTCTTCAGGGCAGCGAAATAAGGGACGAGGGCGCTCCCTCCAAAGAACTCATGGTTGATCCTGCAGAACTTGTTCCTGCTCCTCTCAAGAACTTCAGATATCATGCTGCCTCTGACAGTGTATTCCTCTCCTGGGATGAGCCGGAAGAGCTCTGGATCACCCGGTTCAGAATTTACAGGAAGACAGAAGGGAAGGACTATTTACTTATAGGTGAAACACAGATACCTGTTTTTGTCGATAAAGAACCGGCTCTGACAAAAAGAGATTACCGTTTGCATGCTGTTGGCCCGGCAAAAGAAGGCCCGGGCATCGAGATCAGAGGGGTCAAATATACAGCGCCCCCTGAGTGAGGGAGCGGCCCTTTTAACACGCGGGTCACGCGCCGCTTTTGGCGCGTCGCTGTGGACCCGCTGGTTGGGCTTTCTTTTCCGCCTTCCTGTTACTCGCAAGATCGAGCAAGGCGTCAGGATGTTTTTCGGCAACTTGCAGTAATATGCGTGCTGGTCCTTCCGGCTTGCGCCGACCTTGTTCCCAGTTACGAAGCGTTGCGGTGCTTATCCCCATGAGGATTGCGAACTTGTCCTGTGACAGGCCATATTGATCCCGTATTTTTTTAACTTCGGATTCAGCGAAGGTGAAGGTTCGCGCTGGTTTCATTGTGCGCTTCATTATTGCTCCACCTTGTTTCACGCTTTTGAGAAGCTCATCAAATAGTTCTTGTTTCATCGGTATTCTCCTTCGACAATCTTTTTCAGTTGTTTCAACTGGTCCGGCGTTAAGTCATCTCGTTCTTTCTTGGGATAAGCAAACAACATCAGGACAATCTCCGGCGATACAAACCAATAATAGATAACCCTGATGCCGCCTCGTTTTCCATGGCCGCCCGCTGACCAGCGCAGTTTGCGCAGACCTCCGCTGCCGGGAATGATTTTGCCTGCATCCGGCTTCTCAACTAGTTGAGCCTGTAATAGTCGATACTCATCATCGGACAGGATGGCTTGTATACGGCGGGTGAATATCGGGGTCTCTATGATGACCATGATTTATTATACGTCATTGGCGTATATATGGCAAGCAGTTTTTAAGAAGGCGATGGACTCGATCAGGAGAAAACGGGCGCGGCGACATATCGCCGCGCCCCGCTCGTCTTGCAGGTTATAACAGTGTGAATTGAATTGATTTCGTTGTACACACAAGGTTTGAAGACGCTTCAACAACGCAAGCTTTGCCTATACCGTAAGCCTGCCCGGTAAAACCCAGTGTGAGTGTTTGAGTCGTGCTGCCTGTTGAGCAGGATAGTATATTGCCTGCGGACCGTGTGCACGTAACTTCACCCCAACGCTGGCCATGAGCCGACCGGGCCACAGACGCCGGAATGAAAACCAACAGAGGCTATTCCCGGTCGGCTCGATGCCGTTGTTAGAGCTTTTCTTATTTTCGCAGTGATTTTATCATTTGCCAGGAACTCCTTCCCGGAATTCGGCACTCCCAGAAAATCCAACCGTTAACCATATTCCCTGTGATTGCAACGGCAGCGGAGGACGGAGAATCATATCGTTTATTCTCAACAACAAGTGCTCCAACCTCAACTTGTCCGTAATATGTCTTCCCCTTGTAGGTTGCTCGAAACTCCGTACCGCTTGGGAAGCGCACCCCCTTTGACACCCAGTCTCCCTGTCCTGATGCCGTATCCGTTGCTGTAATTGAACTCTTTTTAGGGCCTAACCCCAATAAGTCACGCAACACATCATTGTAACTAATCTCCTCCGAAGTGCGGCGCAAAAACAATGCCTTTTCAACATCAAAATCAATCTCGATACTTTTCATAGCTCCTCCTTTCACAATAGTAATATAGTGCTATAGTACTAAAAGGATAGCTTTTTGTCAAGTCTTTTTTATTTGTTATTTTTGATTATTGCTCTAATGCGGCAGTTGAGCAGTGCCCGAAGGGCAATCTGTCTCGAACTCCTAGTTCTCCCCGCAGCGTAGCGAAGGGGAAATCAGGAGTTCGCTGCTCAACTGCCGCATTCCCCCCGGAGCGGAGCGGAGGGGGGAACCAGTTATTAACCAGTTAACTCGCTAACAACGGCGGTTTTCATATTTGCTGTGTTGACAAGAAAACCGGAGTTGTCGCAAGTGCTTGAATTTTCTGATAGCCCCTTTCATTCCCTCACCTCCAAATAGAAGTGAGGTTAATATATCAAGCCTGCGCTTCCAGCGTCAATACAAATATGCAGACATCCAGGCAGATAGAATTTGACATAAAATCCCAATTATCTTACTCTAATACTGCAATAATCAGGCGTCATCCATGAAAGAAACCATACTGAAAGAATTCAAAGAAAGTATCGCTGTTAAAGAAGCCTTTATTGAAGGCCATCTCGATACGATTATTGAAGTTGCAAAGGAGATAGCCTCCACCTTCAACAATGGCAACAAGATACTTCTATTCGGCAACGGCGGCAGCTCTACAGACGCCTCACATATCGCGGCTGAATTCATAAACCGATTTAAGAGGGAACGGCCCGGTCTTCCGGCAATAGCGCTGAATACCGACATGGCTGTGATCACTTCGATAGCCAATGACTATGACTTCTCAGATATTTTCGCCCGGCAGTTGAAAGCCCTTGGCGCTGAGGGAGATATGGTATTTGCGATAAGCACCAGCGGTAATTCGCCTAATGTGCTCAAGGCGCTGGAGGTGGCAAAAAAGAAGAAACTCAAGACAGTTCTTTTGACCGGTTTGAAGGGCGAAAAACTTGCTGCCAAGACCACTTATTCCTTTGTCGTCCCCTCTGAGAACACCGCGCGGGTACAGGAAACCCACATAACCCTGGGCCACGTGCTCTGTTTGATGGTTGAAGAAATCTTATTTGAAGTCCCCAGAAAAAAATAAGCCGGAAATGAAGATACTCGGGATTGACCCAGGCAGTATAAAGTGCGGCTATGGCTTGATCGGTATACCAGAAGCAGGCGCTTTAAGCAAAGGAAAAGACCCTTTTTACCTCACCTCCGGAACAATATCAGCGCCGCCTTCAAAACCGCTTCACGAACGGCTGAAATATATCTTTGACTCCCTCCAGAAGATCATCCAGGAACACAGGCCTGAGGATATTGCGGTCGAAAAGATCTTTTTTGCAAAAGGGGCCAAAGCAGCGCTGAACCTGGGGCATGCCAGGGGAATTGTGCTTCTGGCAGCAGCATCCGAAAATATCAACCTCTACGAATACAGCGCCCTTGAAGTCAAAAAAGCGGTTGTCGGCTATGGCCGCGCTGAAAAGCAGCAGGTCATGGAGATGGTCAGGCTGATATTGAATGTCAAAGAGCCGCTCTATCCTGACAGCGCCGACGCCCTCGGCCTTGCCCTATGTCATGCAAATACTATAAAATTTAAAGAAGCAATACAGAGAAGCTGACTGCATTTATTACGGCGGCAAATAAATGAGTGAAACTTTCATTAGACTGTCATTCCGGCTTGTCCGGAATCTTTCTGATATAATGGCTGGGTGAGAGAGAATATCTTTGCTGTGTATATGATGGCCAATGCAAGACCGACCTTGTATGTCGGGGTGACGAACGATCTGATAAGAAGAGTCTATGAGCATAAGAACAACCTTAATCCTCATTGCTTTACAGCCAAATATTACCTGCACAAGCTTGTTTATTATGAATTTTGCGAGGACAGCCTATTTGCCATAATCCGGGAAAAGCAGATAAAGAATATGAGCAGGCAAAACAAGATAGAACTTATTAGGCAGAGGAATCCCTTGTTGTGGGACTTGTATGAAGACATAGTCGGAAAGATTCCCCGAAAGCTTTCGGGGAATGACAAAAAAAGAACGGAATGTACCCACACACTTACACGATGAGCCTAATTTTTTAATGGAAGGAACACCTTAAAATCAATGACCAGGGAAAACATAATATGATAGGCTCACTCAGAGGGATAGTACAGGCCAGGAAACCGGACAATGTCATCATAGATGTCAACGGGGTCGGATATCAGGTGCATGTGCCGCTCAATATACTTGCAAACCTCCCCGAAGAAGGAAAAGAAGTCTTTCTGCACATATATACCCATGTACGTGAAGATGTCCTGCAACTCTTCGGATTCACCTCAGAAAATGAAAAGAAGATATTTATGGTTCTCCTTGGCATCTCCGGTGTTGGCCCTAAAATGGCGCTTAACATACTTTCAGGTCTGTCATATGAGGATTTTCTCACTGCGCTCGATACAGAGGATGTCGCGATGCTCTGCAGGATACCGGGTCTCGGCAAAAAAACGGCCCACAGGCTCATCCTTGAACTCAGGGAAAAACTCCCCAAAACAGGAGGGATTAAAGACCGCATCTTTGAAGATACCCTTTCGGCCCTCGTCAACCTCGGATATAAAAAAAATATAGCGCAGGAATTTCTCGAAAAAGCATACAAGCAGGGCTTCAATGACATAGAAAGCCTCCTGAAAGAGACTTTAAAGCAACTGACAGGCCAGACACATGGATAGAGTGGATAACCCTAAAAACATAAAAGATCCCCTTGATAACAGATTGATAGGCCCTGAGGCGGCTGAGGACGAACAGTCGCTTGATCTGAATCTCAGGCCGAAAAACCTTGATGATTTTGTCGGTCAGGAGAAACTGAAAGAAAATCTCAAGATATTCATCCGGGCGGCAAAACAGAGGAAAGAGCCACTTGATCATGTCCTCTTCTGCGGCCCTCCGGGTCTGGGCAAAACAACTCTGGCCCATATCATATCCAACGAGCTGCAGGTGAGTATCAAAGGCACTTCAGGCCCCATGCTCGAAAGACCGGGAGATCTTGCCGCAATACTGACCAACCTCTCTGAAATGGACATACTTTTCATAGATGAAATACACCGGTTGCCCAGGATCGTTGAAGAAGTGCTCTACCCTGCCATGGAGGACTTCCAACTCGACATCATCATAGGTCAGGGGCCGAATGCGCGGACACTGAAGCTGAACCTGCCCAAATTCACACTTATCGGGGCCACTACAAGGACAGGGCTTCTGACCTCCCCGCTCAGAGACAGGTTCGGCGTTGTCAACAGGCTCAGTTTTTATGCGCCGGAAGAGCTAAAACTGATCGTAAAACGTTCATCCGGCATAATGAACGTCCCTATCGAGGACAATGCAGCGCTTGAGATCGCAAAACGTTCAAGGGGCACACCCCGCATCGCAAACAGGCTGCTTAAGAGGATCAGGGACTTTGCCCAGGTGCTCGGTGACGGCAAGGTCGGACTCGATATAGCAAAAAGCTCTCTTTTGTCCCTTGAAGTAGACGACAAGGGGCTTGATGATATGGACAGAAAACTCCTGCTGACCCTGATAGAAAAATTCAACGGAGGCCCTGCAGGGATCGAGACAATAGCTGCGTCTTTAAGAGAAGACAGGGAAACCATAGAGGATGTCTACGAGCCTTACCTGCTTCAGGAAGGACTTCTTGAGAGGACGCCACGCGGAAGACTCGCAACAAGAAACGCCTTTGTTCATCTGGGCAAGGTCATACCCCAGGGACTTTTTTAAGGACTTGCTCCATGAAACTCCTTATGCATATCTGCTGTTCCAACTGCAGCATCTATCCTCTTCAGCATATGCTCTCCAAAGGGATTGACGTAAAGGGTCTCTGGTTCAACCCCAATATCCATCCCTACACAGAGTATGTAAATAGGCTCGAATCCCTGAAAAAACTTCAGCGAATATGGGCCTTTGATGTCGAATATATCGATCAATATCCGCTCGACGAATTCCTGAAGGCTATAGCGGGCCAGGGGACGGACAGATGCGCAGTATGCTATGCGATACGTCTTGAGAAAACAGCGGCAGCAGCAAAAAAGATGAAATGCGATGGTTTCACCACTTCTTTACTTGCAAGTCCATACCAGAAATTTGCTATTATAAATGAAACAGGAAAAGAGATGGCCAAAAGACACGGCCTATCTTTTTACTCCGAAGACTTCAGGACGGGATGGCAGATATCAAAGACCCTTTCCACGGAGCTCGATCTTTATAAGCAGAAATACTGCGGCTGCATATATTCGGAGATGGAGCGTTACAGGAAAAAAGAAAAAGGAACTGAATGAAAAAAATTTTAATCGCCATAGGCTTATGCCTGCTGTCATTGACAACAGCAGATGCCCAGACAATAAAAGTGCTGATACTGGATGACGTCTTCCAGAAAATACCGACCAGGGAAGAAACCCTCGCGAAAATGGGCAGCCTTAAAGGAGATCTGCTTGTCAACGGCGCTCATTATCCCGGAAACATCGAGGTATGGAATGGCAAAGACAGTCTCTATCTGATAAACGAACTGCCTCTTGAAGAATATATAAAGAGCGTAGTCAGCGCAGAGGTAGGTAAAAACTGGGACATGGAGGCGCTGAAGGTACAGGCTGTAATTTCACGGACCTACGCCCTATATCATAAGAAAAAAAACGGCATGAACGGAAATTACGATTTGACCTCCTCTGTGCTCCATCAGGTGTACAAAGGGTCTACTGCCGATACCAGGATATCCTATGCTGTTATGAACACAGAAGGCGAAGTGCTCACCTATGACGGGAAGCTGATCGAGGCATTTTATCATTCAACCGCCGGCGGCATGACCGAAGACCCTGAGGAGGTCTGGGGGAAAAGCATTCCATATCTGAAACCTGTTAAATCCAATTGCGAGATATCGCCATACTGGGTATGGGAACGCAGGATACCTGCTGAGGAGATCGAAAAGGCCCTGAACGTAAAAGAGATCAAAAACATACAGATCAAATCCTACACAACAACACAGAGGACCAAGACTGTTGATGTATTCCATAGCGAAGGCATCCTGAATGTCAAGGCAACAGACCTCAGGAAAATGCTCGGATGGAACAGGCTTCCGAGCACAAACTTTACGCTAAGCAGCGATAACGGAAATTATATATTCGACGGCAAGGGATACGGTCATGGAGTGGGACTCTGCCAGTGGAGCGCACTTGAGATGTCCAGAGAAGGGATGACCTACAAACAGATACTGGAATACTTCTATCCAGGGACAAAACTTGAGAAATATGAAGACCGCTGACTATGATTTCCACCTGCCTGAGGAGGCAATCGCATACAATCCGGTCGAAAAAAGAGACGGCTCCAGGCTCATGGTCCTTCACCGGAACGGCGATATTGAGCATAAGATGTTCCATGACCTTCCTTTATTCCTGAACAAAGGCGACCTGCTGCTGATAAACAATTCAAAGGTATTTCCAGCACGTCTGACCGGGAACAAACCTGATGGCGAAAGTTTTGAAATCCTGCTCGTAAGTGAAATATCAAAAGGCCTCTGGACTATAATGACCAAAGGAAAATACACAGGTAATGTCACCATGGCGGACGGGACAACCGTCTTGATAACAGGCGGCAAGACAGCATCTTTCAAGCAGACAACAGACGTCAGAAAACTTGCATGGGAAAGCGGCTCTATGCCCCTTCCGCCCTATATCAAGCGGCCTGCTGATGAAACCGACAAAGAAAGATACCAGACAGTATACGCAGAAGTCGAGGGCTCTATTGCAGCGCCAACTGCGGGCCTGCACTTTACCAGAGAACTCCTTGATATTATCGCCTCAAAAGGGGTGTCAGTCCGTTCCGTGACCCTGCATGTCGGCATCGGGACATTCAGGCCTGTCAAGGCACAGAATATAGAAGACCACAGGATGGATGAAGAATTTTTCGAGATGGACGCTTCACTAATATCGGAGATCGAACAGGCAAAGAAATCAGGCAACAGGGTCATAGCCGTAGGCACGACAGTAACACGGACGATCGAGGGATACCTGAGCAATTCATACACTGTTTCCCCCCAGGCACAGCCTGCTTCGCATAACACGACCATCAGAGGTGTCACGGACATGTTCATTTATGAAGGCTATTGTTTCAGGGCAATCGATTCACTCATAACAAACTTTCACCTGCCGGGTTCAACCCCTTTAATGCTCGCAGCCGCCCTTGCAGGAAGGGAAAATCTCCTTAATTCATACCGTGTTGCGCTGTCGGAGAAGTATAGATTTTTCTCCTATGGGGATGCTATGCTTGTTTTATGAATGACGCTGATTTCCAAAGAAACAGATCATCGCTGCAACTGTCAGGCAAGGGATTTATCATCATCGTTGTCATTGTCTTTTCCACCCTGAGCTTCACCCTCGGTTATTTTGTGGGGAAAAGCAGCTTAGACGGAAAACCGGATAACCTTTCACAGCCTGCCGAGATAACGCCGGCGTTTCAAAACCAGGAATCCGAAACACTTCCACAGCCGCAAAGCATGCCGGTTGCTGAAAACACTCTCATGACCGGAGAAACGGACACGGAGCCGCCAACAGTAGGCCGGCCAACAGTAGGTGCTCAAACAACAGAGCCGCCAAAAGAAAATAATCAGAAATCTGCTGTTAAAGAAAGCCCTGTCTCGCAGGACAACAGGCAATCAAATGAGCCTCTTTACACTGTGCAACTCAATGCCTTCAAAAACTCTTCTGATGCTAAAGCCTTCAGTAAAAAACAGACGCAGCAAGGACTAAAGACCTATATCACCACCTCTGTCAACGCAAAGCAGGAAAAGCTATATAAGGTCAAGACCGGAGAGTTCAAAGACAGGAAAAAGGCTGAGGTCATGTCCCTGAAACTCAATAAAACCGGGAAGTTAAAGACTTTTGTGACCTTAAAAAACGAATAGGGAGCCGTTACGATTACAATAGAGATAGAAGTTGATAACTGGAAGGAATTTCCGCTTCTTTTCAGCAGTCTGGAGAAAAACCTGATGCTGATAGAAAAGACACTCGGCATTTCAGCGAGTTTCAGGGGCAGCAAGATCTTTCTAAAAGGAGATGACCTGAAGATCAAAACAGCTGAAGGCTTGATAAATGATCTCCGCGACCTTTCAACCTCCGGATATAACCTCAAGCCGGAAGATATCCGCTATGCGATCAGGTCCATATCAGAAGGCAGCCAGACATCGCTGAAAGACCTCTTTATCAATAACATCCCGGTATCGTCAAAGCGGCGGTTTATTATCCCTAAAACAGAGACGCAGAAAAGATATATGGAAAGTATCAAGGAGCATGATATTGTTGTCGGCATAGGCCCTGCCGGCACAGGAAAGACTTACCTTGCGATGGCGATGGCGATCAACGCATTTCTGAAAAAGCAGGTAAGCAGGATCGTCCTTGCACGGCCTGCCATTGAAGCAGGAGAAAAACTGGGTTTTCTCCCCGGAGATCTCTTCGAAAAAATAAACCCTTACCTCAGACCGCTCTATGACGCGCTATATGATATGATGGAGACTGAAAAAGCAGCAAAGCTCATAGAGCGCGGAGTGATAGAGATAGCTCCCCTTGCCTTTATGCGGGGAAGGACCCTGAACGACTCGTTCATCATCCTTGATGAAGCGCAAAACACCACCATGGAACAGATGAAGATGTTCTTAACCAGACTCGGGTTCAACTCCAAAGCAGTGATCACCGGCGACGTCACCCAGATCGACCTGCCGCAGGGGAAAGCCTCAGGCCTCATAGAGATAACAAAGATCCTTGAAGGGATCGAAGGCATAGACTTTGTCTTTTTCTCAGAAAAAGATGTTGTAAGGCACAGACTTGTACAGGCGATAGTGAAGGCATATGAGAAATATGAAAAACGGGCTTGATAGTTCGAAACCCGATACAGTGAATATCCGAATGATCATCTACAAGATGCTCTTTCTCGCCGTCAGCTCGGTCATCATTTCCACCCTCCTCATGACAGACCTGAATATGGAACGGTTCATCGGCGGGGCCTTGATCGCCTTTGTCCTTCTCTTCCTCCTCTACAAGGACATCATGCGCTACAAACCATCATTCATCAACAACTACAACATGCTCATACTCCTCTGCCTGATGATCATCGGGACTTTACTCATAGGCAGGATATCAGAGTATCTTCTGGCAAACCTCTCACAAGGGCTCGGGCTCATTGATACGGATATATTCCGGTACGGGATTCCTATCGCCGCAGGCGCGATGTTCGTGACCCTACTCTTTGACTTTCATACCTCCATCACCTTCTCCTTCATAATAAGCCTTCTCACCGGATTCTGGCTGAACGACCCGCTATTTCCGGTCTATTCCTTTGTGGGCAGTCTCACCTCAGCCTTCAGCGTAATCCGTTGCAAGAAAAGATCCGCGCTTTTAAGGGGCGGACTATATGTCATCATAGCGAATATTATCCTCGTGCTGATACTGCTCCTTGCAAAGGGAGAATTATTCACCGCAAATACAGGAATTGCCGTAGTCTTTGCGGTCTTCTCCGGTATAACGGTTGCGGCAATCGTCTCTATGCTGCTGCCGCTTTTGGAGTATGTATTTAAGATCACGACGGACATAAGCCTGCTCGAACTCCTCGACCTTAACCAGCCGCTCATGAAGAACCTCATGATTACAGCGCCCGGCACATATCATCACAGCGTTATCGTCGGCAATCTCGTCGAGTCAGCTGCAGAAGCGGTCGGCGTAAACCCCCTGCTTGCAAGGGTAAGCTCCTACTACCACGACATCGGCAAGATAAAAATGCCGGATTATTTCGTCGAAAACCATGGTATGTCTCCAAGCAAACACGACAAGCTGACCCCGCACATGAGCAGTATGATCATCACAAACCATGTAAAGGAAGGCGTTGAGCTGGCGAAACAGTACAAGCTGCCCCAGTCAATCATCGACATCATCAGGCAGCATCATGGCAATTCAGTGCTCACTTACTTCTACCAGAAAGCAAAGGAGCAGGAGCAGGAAAAATCCCTGTCAGAAGACGAATATAAATATCCCGGACCCAAGCCGCAGACCAGGGTTGCCGCCCTTGTCATGATGGCGGATGCTGTAGAGGCCTCCTCCAGGGTACTGAACGACCCTACCCCTGCCAGGATCGCAGCGCTGGTGGACAAGATCATAAACCACATATTCCTCGAAGGCCAGTTGGATGAGTGCGAACTCACGCTCAAGGACATCTCGGAAATAAAAAAACGTTTCACCTATATACTCACCGGCATCTTCCACAAGAGGATAGACTATCCGGGTTTTGATTTCAGTGATGGAAATATACATAAAGAATCAGCAAAGATCGAAAAACATAAACCTCAAGAGACTGGAAAGGGAGCTCACTAAGGCGCTTCTGCATCTGCAGTTGCAGTCATCTGAGTTGAGCGTCCTGTTCGTCAACAGCAGGAGGATGAAGCTCCTCAATGCTCAATACCGGGGGATATGCAAAGACACAGACGTCCTGTCCTTTCCCTTGAGGGACAAAGGCCTTCAATATGGACCGGTCATGCTCGGGGACATCGTCATCTCTGTCCCAAAGGCGCTGGAGCAGGCAAAGGAATTCAAAATCACCTTTTATGAAGAGCTTATTCGCCTGCTCATCCACGGACTGCTGCACCTCATCGGCTATGACCATGAGATAAACGCATATCAGAAAAAGAAGATGGAAAACAAAGAAAAGGAGCTTTTCGATGCCATTACGAAAATGGCTTAAGAGCGCCAACTATGCGATAGAGGGCATCCTCCACGGCGCAAAGACCCAGAGGCATCTGAGATACCACTTTTTCTCCGCAGCCTTCGTGCTGTTTCTGAGCTACCTCCTCGGCATCTCACGCCTGGAATTCGTCATCATATCCCTTGCAGTGATCGTTGTAATCTCTACTGAGATGCTGAACAGCGCCATAGAAACGATTGTAGATATCCTTTCACCTGAATATTCAGAGAAGGCGCGGGTCGCAAAGGACATCGCCGCAGGGACTGTGCTCATCGCTGCCTTCGGCGCAGCAGTCCTCGGATACATCATCCTGTTCCCCTATCTGAAGGCCCTTTTCATCGACGGCTTTAAAATAGCGCACCATTCAAAGGAAGAGGTCGCTCTCATCGCAGTCATTCTCGTTATGATCCTCGTGATCATCACAAAATCCTATTTCGGCAAGGGACATCCTCTGCGTGGAGGCATGCCGAGCGGCCATTCAGCGCTCGCCTTCTCAGTATGGGTCTCGGTCACCTATCTCACCGGCAACTTCGTGGTATCCCTGCTCTGCTTCATCCTCGCTGTCTGGATAGCTCAAAGCAGGATTGAAGTGAAAGTCCACAATTACTGGGAGGTCATCCTCGGCGCATTGATGGGGGCCACAGTCACGTTCCTGCTCTTCAGTCTCTTCTCCTGAGGACTGTAATAAAATTGACTTTGACGATTTTGGAGGTGTTATGATTAAATTAACAGGCATAATACTATTTATGTTTTTTATCCATGAAAGCGCCCATGGCGCTGCAATTGGAGAGAGATTCCACGATGAGACAAAACATACATGGACACAGGTATTTAAAGAAATGATAACCCCTAAACCGGCAAAACCACCTCAGTTCAAAGAATATAATGAAAAGCCGAAGCTGAAACTCCCAAAGCCTGAATTTAAAGGCATTGCACTTGAAGAGGCCATCATAAAGAGGCGATCAATAAGGGAGTATGCCAAAAGACCTGTCGCCATGCAGGAACTGTCCCAACTTCTCTTTTCTGCACAGGGCGTGACAGGCAAAATCTATGGCACTTTATTAAGGACAGCGCCTTCAGCAGGCGGACTTTATCCGTATGAAATTTATGTTGTTGCCAATAATGTTGAGACCCTTAAAAGCGGTATATACCATTACTCGGTAAAAGACCATTCCCTTGTCCTTATTAAAGAAGGCGACTTCAGAAAAGAACTTTTAAAGGCATCCCTCGAGCAGGAGATGGTCAGAGATGCAGGCGTAGTCTTTATACTTTCCGCAGTATTTGACAGAATAAGGTCTAAATATGGAGAAAGGGGATATAGATACATATATATGGAGGCAGGACATATAAGCCAGAATATATATCTGCAGTCAACATCACTTGGACTCGGCTCTGTTGTAGTGGGCGCATTCATTGATGACCAAATTAATAAACTAATAGGCCTTGATGGAAAAAAAGAGGCGGTGATAGCCATTCATCCGGTTGGAAAGCTGTAGTACATTGAAGAGGCATATAGATTACATAGTAAGCATTTTGCTTGTATTTCTGATAATTCTTACAGGCACAACAGGCTATATTCAGTCTGAACTGGAACTGAGGAAATTTGTTCCCCATCGTTATTTTGCGTATGCGACATTAATCTTTGCCTTGACCCATTTTATTTTAAAATGGAAACGGCTTCAAAACTATCTTAAAACTCTCCGAAGCCATATTGAATCTCCCTGATTGGAGCGAAAGAAAGCCATGAACCTAAAAACGGCAGTTAGCCGCAGAGTTCACAGGGATTAAAAAGTATAACTTAATCCGGTTAATCCTCTGATGTATCGTCAAGCTGAATATCCGCCTTTGTCTCCGAAGTCTCTCCCCTAGTGTCAGGTGTAGTCTCGCCGGCCGGGACTGTTTTCGTCCCGTGCTTTGGCCGACGTCTACTCCATGACCTGTACCTGCGCTTTGGTTTCCTCTCGGACTCGGTCTTCTGCCCGGTTTCAACCTCAGGTTTATGGCCGGTTTCAGCCTCAGCCTTGTCCTCAGTTTTGTGTTCGACTTTATGTTCAGTCTTATGCCCGGCCTTGTGTTCGGGCTTGTGTTCTGCTTTGTGTTCAGGCCTATACTCCGTCGGCCGCTCGGCCTTGTGTCCGACTCTGTGTTCGGCCTTATGTTCAGCCGGATGCGGGGCCTTATGTTCAGTCCTTTTCTCTTCACCGGCAGCAGTCTTTTCTTCCGCAATCTTTTCAACAGTTATCGCATACTGGCCGGGGAAAAGTTTCGTGTCGGCTATCAACCTGATAGATACCTTGTCCTCTTTTTCGATCTGTACTATCTCGTCCCTCTTCATATTGATGAGATAATTCAAGCTCTCAACAGGAAGTTTGCAGGTTATGCCCTTTATGCCGCCCTTTGCCGCCCTCGTGTGTATTTCTCTGAACGCAGTGACGGCTACCATCTCGTCGGCCATGACAATGCCCGACCCATTGCAAGTCTCGCATCTCCTGTTGATCGATTCGAAATAAGCCGTCCTCATCCGCTCCCGCGTCATCTCGACCATGCCGAACTTTGATATGCCGCTTATCTCGGTATGTGCCTTGTCCTGACTCAAAGCTTTTTTGAGCGTATCTTCTACAGCCCTCCTGTTCTTCGAGGATTCCATGTCTATGAAATCTATCACGATCAGTCCGCCTATGTCCCTGAGCCTGAACTGCCGCGCCACTTCGTCTGCGGCCTCGAGATTGGTCTTGAGAGCTGTTGCCTCTACATTCTCCTCTTTCCTGCTCCTGCCTGAATTGACGTCTATTGCCGTAAGCGCCTCTGTCTTGTCAATCACCAGGTATCCCTTCGAAGGCAGGTGTACATGCCTTTCATTGAGGTTTGCGATCTGCTCTTCAATGTTATGCTTCAGGAATATGGGCTTTTTGTCCTTATAGAACTTTATATTTATTTTGAGCCACGGCAGGGTCTTTGACAGAAACTGCTTTGTATTCCTGTACGCCTCCTGATCGTCAATCAGCACCTCGGTCACGTCATCGGTCATATAGTCCCTTACGGTCCTCACCGCGATATCCTGCTCTTTGTAGATGAGCGCAGGGGCAGAGACTTTTTTTGATTCCGTCTGTATCTTGCTCCAGAGTTTTGTGAGATACTTCAGGTCATCAGAAAGTTCCTGGCTCGTTTTATCGCTGCAAGCCGTCCTGAGAATAAACCCCATGTCCTCAGGCAGCTTAAGGCTGCCGAATATCTCCTTCAGCCTCTCCCTGTCTCCTTTGTCCTCAATTTTTCTTGATATGCCTACACGTTGCTGGCCCGGCATCATGACAATATACCTGCCGGGTATGGATATATACGTCGTCAGACTTGCGCCTTTCGTGTCCCTCTCGTCCTTTTCAACCTGCACAATAAGCTCCTGACCTTTTGTCAGAACATCCTGCATCCTCGTTTTTTTCCCTTCAGCCTTTTTCTGAAAAAACTCCTGATTGATTTCCTTCATCTGCAGAAAACCCTGTTTTTTCTGGCCGAAATCCACAAAAGCAGCCTGCAAGCCAGGTTCTATTCTTGCAATCTTACCTTTATATATATTTCCCTTGAGGTGTTCCTTTGCAGAGACCTCAACATAGAAATCCACAAGCTGATCTCCCTGAACAATCGCTACTCTCTTTTCCTCAGTATATTTGGCGTTAATCAATATTTTCTTTTTCATAATTTTCCTTCATTAATCGTTGTTGTTATTTCCTTTATCCTAATAAACGGCAGTTAGCCACTGATTTGCACAGATTGCCGCAGATTTTTCAAAGAGTTACAAGAATTTCATATTTCACCTGCAAGGTGAAATATGAAATGAACCTAAGTCTTTGTTTTTCTTTGCGTTCTCGCTTAGAAGCGCCTACTGTTGGTTGCGGCTTTGCGTGATCAACTGCCGTTTTTAGGTTTATCCGAATTCTCCGTTATGATACTGATTTCAGGACTTTTATGCACAAAATGTATGGATTCACTCAATAAAAGCTCTGGAAATTTTACTGTCGCCTCGATAATCTCTGCAAGAGGATAATCAAAAAAATGCCTGTCAGGAAATTGAATCCGCAGGAAATTCCTCTTGAGCAAAAAACAGCGCCTTACCTGCCCGTCCTTATCCGGCAGGCGAATAATGATATGTTCTATGTCCTCCTCAAGATTATAACGCTTTATCAATTCATCGATTTCTTCCACGGGAAATCCGCCCTGTCCTTATAAATTATATCATGACCAGACTATAGGGTTATTATCCTGGGGCGTTATCATGATTGCCGCCCATAGCAAAAACGGGTCTGGATTTATGTTGTCAATCCCGCCAGGGAATGTCTTCATGAAAATTTCCCTGTTCTTCAAGTATCGCAATACCATAGCATCCAGCAACTCCTGGGGAACTGTCTCTAATAATTTTTTGTCAAAACCAACTGCTATCTTCTTTACCAGTTCATTTATATTCTCACGTTCTGTGATGAGTAAACCCAGGTTCTCTTCCTCTGTTCTTGCTTTGGCCCTATTTATGGAAGCGATCATCCCTGCTGACGTCAAAATCTCCTTCATAACCTTTACACTGATTTTAAAAATCTCTTCAGCTTTCATCGTTCCCTCTTATGTGTATATATTCCGCTGATATGATACAAAACAGATATCCATTTGCAAATCAAATCTCTACAGTCAAATCTCAAACATTAAACCTGAAATTTATAATGTCCCCATCCTTGACTTCATAATTTTTCCCTTCCAATCGCAACAGCCCCTTTTCGCGGGCGCCGGCCATTCCTCCGCAGGCTATAAAATCATCATAAGAAACAAGTTCCGCGCGTATAAATCCTCTTTCGATGTCGGAATGAATTTTCCCGGCAGCCTTTTGTGCATTCAATCCCCGACTTATAGTCCAAGCCCTGACTTCATCCTCACCTGCGGTGAGAAAAGAAATAAGTCCGAGCAGATCATAGGAGACCCGGATCAATCTGTTCAGGGCAGGTTCTGAAATTCCAAGGTCATCTAAAAAAACCTCAGCCTCTTCAGAGGGAAGCTGTGCTATTTCCATCTCTATCTTTCCACATAAAAAGAGTGACGAGTGACGAGTGACGAGTGATGAGTTATCATTGCGTTTGGCAAATAACTCTTTAATCTCTTTTTCTAATTCCTTAACCTTTTCCGTATTTAAATCTTTCTCTGCAACATTCAGAACAACAATTATAGGCTTGATAGACATAAACTGCAGATGTCTCATCGCCTTCTGTTCTTCTTCTGAAAATTCCAGATCCCTCAGGGGAATTTCATTTTCGAGGCTCTCCTTGCATTTCAGGAGAAGTTTCTTTTCTGCCTCATCGGGTTTTTTCCCTCTTTTTAATCCCTGCTCCATCCTCTCCAGTCGTTTATCAATCAGTTCGAGGTCCCCGAAGATCATCTCCAGTTCAACAGTCTCAGCATCTCTTTTCGGATCAATATGTCCGAGAGGGTGCATTATTACCTCATCTTCAAAACCCCTTATCACATGAACAATCGCGTCAGTATCTTTTATGAGCTCAAAGACTTTCTTGTTCTGCTCTATATCTCCTTTTGTGAGACCTATAAAGTCGATATACTCGACTGTTGCATAGGTCGTTTTCTTCGGATTATATATTTCAGATAGTTTGTCCAGTCTCTTGTCCGGAACCTTGACCATTCCAATATGAGGCTCTGCTGCAAGAGTCGGGTATATCGTGGTCTCAACATTCAAACCTGTAAGGGCGTTGAATATTGTTGTCTTCCCTGTATTGGCAAGTCCTATAATCGCTACTTTCAATGTTTTCTCCTTTTGCCTGATTTTTCGTGTTTATCATTATAACCGATTCAGCGGTTGGTTTTCTTATCAAACGTGAAGAACCCTGCGGCAGAGACCGCAGGGCGTCTATTATTTTAATATTTATTGCAGCGTCATTCCCGCAATCCCGTCCCGAAAGCTTTCGGGATTCGGGAGGTCGGGAATCCTTCTTTTAAGCCATCGGAAAGATTCCCCGAAAGCTTTCGGGGAATGACAAACAAACGGTAAAAATGCCGACTTTATAAACAGACTCTATTTAGTGGGGAGCTTTCCCCAATCACGCACGGAGAATATGAGGCAATGCGGAAGACTATTTTTGATAGACAGTTATTGCATTGCGCAATCTTAATTCTTGCGGATAAAGTACAAAAAAACATAAAATAGTCAATGGAAAAAATACTGAGGAACCTTTCTGCCAGAGTAGCTAAAGCCGTATCACTTTATTGGGCAACCCGTGAAAATCAGTCCAAGAAACAGGAAAGTTCCGGACGGGCTGATCAGGGACTAAGGAGTGCAGTTACAGGCGGCGCCCAAATGGACGGGTTTATTACCTTGTTGACCGAGATCATTGTCGATTCCGGAATTGAAGAGCGTTTTATCTTTCATAATAAGAACCTTGAACTGCCGGGTTTTTTCAGGCCGACCAAAGAATGGGATCTTCTGGTAATAAAGGAGGAGCAGTTACTCGTGGCTCTTGAGGCAAAGTCACAGGTCGGGCCTTCTTTCGGAAACAATTTCAATAATCGCACTGAAGAGTCCATGGGCAGCGCATTAGACCTATGGACCGCATATAGAGAAGGGGCATTCAACAGGACAGTGAAACCGTGGCTCGGCTATCTCTTCCTGCTTGAGGATTGTAAGGAGTCGCAAAGACCGGTGAAAGTAAAAGAGCCCCATTTCAAAGTCTTTCCAGAATTCAGGGAGGCTTCTTATGCTAAACGCTATGAGTTGTTTTGCAGGAAACTGCTGAGGGAGCGACATTACAGTTTTTCAACCTTTCTGCTGTCAGACAGGCAGGAAGGAGCTAAGGGTGGCTACAAAGAACCGGCTGAAGACCTGACTTTCGAGCTTTATGCGCGGTCACTTGTTGCTCAAGTTACCGCTTTTGGCAAGGGTTAGTAATGAGCACACTAACGCAGTTAGAGAAACAAATTACTACTCATCGCCTTATTCAGGGCGATACCCGTTCGCTATCCTTTATTCCAGACGGGTCCGTTCATCTCGTAATAACATCCCCGCCTTACTGGTCATTGAAGAGATATAATGAGAGTCCTGCACAGATGGGCCATATCGTTGATTATGAGAAGTTTCTTACCGAGTTGACAAAGGTATGGAAGGAAGCTTATCGCGTGCTTGTTCCGGGCGGCAGGCTTGTCTGCGTGGTCGGCGATGTGTGCTTGTCAAGAAAATTGCACGGGCGGCATCTTGTTATGCCTTTACACGCGGATATCGTCGTCAATTGCCGCAAGATCGGGTTTGATAATCTAAATCCTATCATCTGGCACAAAATTTCGAATGCCACCTTTGAAGCGAACACCAGCACAAAATTCCTGGGGAAACCTTATGAGCCGAATGCTATAGTGAAGAATGATATCGAGTTTATTCTGATGCAGCGAAAGCCCGGCGGATACCGCAAGCCGACCGAGGAGCAGCGCAAGTTAAGCATGATAGCAAAAGACGACTTTGCCGGGTGGTTCCGGCAGTTCTGGACCATCACAGGAGCATCCACTCGGCTTCATCCCGCGCCCTTCCCCTATGAACTTGCTTACCGGCTGGTTAAGATGTTTTCCTTCTGGGGCGACACTGTCCTCGACCCATTTTGCGGAACCGGCACAACAACGCTTGCCGCAATGAAATGCGGAAGAAACAGCATCGGCATTGAGATAGATGAAGAATATTGCCGTATGACTCTCGACCGGCTGAAAGCAGAGGAGCGGGGTTTGCCTACTGAGGTCAAGATTGAGTTTTCAAGAGTGAGTGGCAATGGAGGGAATCTGACTGTAAATGAAGAGCCTGCTGTATACCGAGCGGGAAAGAGTAGAAAGGCAGCAAAACGCAAGACATGAACGTTACATATATACACGCAACATTTGTAGAAAATATAGGCTTTACCCAATGCAGGGGAAATAATTCTCTTGAGTGCTATGCAAGAAATAAGTGGAGGTGACTATGCCGTCTTTACTTGAGCAGGTAACAGAACATCGCAATCATATTAAGCATGAAGCGATAACCTTTTCTCTTTCTGAATCTCTCATAATGCTCTATTTTAACCCCTCCACTCATACCCTTTTCAATCTTACCCACTCTAAACAGCGAGGAACCAAATTTTATGTAACTACTCGGTTGCTTAGCCCTTTAGTCTGTAGGTTGTTAGGCAAAAGACGGAGCATGTGTTGGATCCGGCGCGTCTCACATCTCATGTTTTGTTGTTGCTAACAGTCTGAAAGACTACAGCCTATAGACCTGAGTAGTTACAATTTTATTTTCGTCCCTGGCTGATTCTGCCCATAACCAGTCTATATATCTCCTCCTTATCACGACGGCCTATACCTACAATTTCGACGATCTCGACCTGCGTGCCAATAAGACGGTATACTATGCGATATTTCTTTTTGGAGATATAAAGTTTATAAAACCCTGTCAGGTCAATGCCGAACTTGTTCCCAAGGGGTTTGCCGAGGAAGGGATTTTCAGCAAGGGCGTCAATCTTCTTTGCCGCCTCCTTTTTGACAGAACCGTCAAGCCGTTCAAAATCTTTTGCAGCTTCCGGTATAAATTCAACTTTACAGGGCATGCTTTTTCTTCAGCTTTTCCCATAGGATATTCTTCGCACGGTCATGGCCCTTTGTACGCTGTCTAACCATTTCCGCTATTTCAAGAAACTCAATAGCTTCTTCGGCCTGTTTGAACATCTCAAACTCTTTCGCCGATACTATAACAGCCGCCATTTCGTTGTTTCTCAACACATAGAGCGGTTCATCAGTTTCAGAGACCTCTTTAAGTTTTTTCAAAAGCTCTTTTTGCAGCTTCGTCACAGGGATCATCTTTTCTGTCTGCACTAACATCTCTTCACCTCCAAATTATATATATTATTATACATAGAATAATATATATTTCAACGCTTTCCAGCTCAAGCTATCTTCTCCCAAAGTCTCCAGCAGTTGCAGAAAGTGGCTGCAGACATTTTTCTGCTCTGCACCATGCACTGAAACTGGACAGAGTCGGCCTTGATATAATACGGCTTGTAGTTGACCGTGACGATCTCCCGCTTTTCACTTCCTTATAAGTATGTCACGCTTTTCTTTTCTGCGATCCTATTTTTGAGGGTCATGTGAAGACTTTGTATTGGTGTATTTATCTCTATCAATAACCACATCAAATACCAATATGCAAAGCCAGACCCCGCCAAAGGCGCTATTACCTCACGCGCAAAGGTATCTTCCTCCAACGCCTGCACAAGGTGCCGCCCTGATTCATGTTCCTCAAGATGAAAATATATGAGTGCATCCAGCATCTCTTCAAAGTCCATCTGCAAGGGCCGGTTGCCTCGTGATTTCAATTTCCTGATCTTCTTCAATAGCTTTCTCAGCGGTTTCCGTAATTCATGGTACGCAGGGGTTATCTTCTTCCCCTTTGTTAGTTTGAAAGTGTAGGGCATTATCGCAACTCCTTGTAATATAAGGATTTTTGCGATTATTTTGTGGTTGCCCTCTTGATCAAAATGTCAAGCGCTTTTGCCCTGTTTTTAAACTTTATTTTGCCGCTTTCCCCTCTTCTCCTTTATGCAAGTATCTAACCGGACAACGCTGTGTGTACTTCTCTCTGCCTGCGCCCAGACAGTAAGCACCTTCGGCCTCGGGAGCAATGATGCAATGCCAAAATCGATCTACACGCAATATCAGTACAGCTCAGGTGAAGGTGGACGACTGAGGGCTGTTCTGCTGAAAGATCCGGCGAGCGACGTCGAGATAATCCCCTATTCGGTTCAGATTGTAACAGTACAGGGGTCTCTTGATGACGCATACAATTTTCTGTACAGGGGCACAAGTCATAAGCGCATAAACATGCTTGGGGTGCGTTATCATGAAAAAACAATAGGCTACCTGATGGTCCCGGAAAGGAATATATTTACGAGGGAAGAGATAGATGTTTCAATTTATGAGAAGAACGGCAAGGTATATTTTTCCGTCTATGAGCAGACGCACTACGACTGACGCAACCTGTAAGAGCTCAGCCAACAGCCAATATTAATACAGGATTTCATTAATGGCCTTTTCAAGTTCCGCAAGCTTATACGGTTTTGCGATTGCGGAACAGAAACCATAATCCCTGAAATTCGCCATGGCCGGGTCATTGGAATAACCGCTGGAGACGATCACCTTTGCTTCCGGGTTAATTGTCAGAATTTTCTGAACCGCTTCTGTGCCGCCCATGCCGCCAGGAATAGTCAGATCCATGATAATCAAATCAATGGGAGTATGATTGTCCAGCGAGTCAGTGTAGAGCTTCAGGGCCTCTGCGCCATCTTTGGCAAGCATAACCTTGTGCCCCATCATGGCTATCATTGCCTGACTGATATTGCGTACCTGTTCATCGTCATCCATAACCATAATAGTGCCTTTTCTTAAGCTGAGCCCTGCCTGTTCTGCATTGTTGCCTGTGGTAAAGCGCTGCATCGAAACCGGCAGATAGATCGTAAACGCTGTTCCCTTGCCTGGGGTGGAATGTACTGAGACATGTCCGCCATGTTTCTTGATGATTGAGTGGGTAATGGCCAGGCCAAGGCCGCTTCCTTCCGGTTTTGTAGAAAAATATGGATCAAAGATCTTATCTATTATGTTTGCCGGGATGCCATCGCCATTGTCCTTAATTGTCAATGCTACGTAATTGCCGGTTTTAGGCAGAAGTGCGCTTATGGGGCTTGATGGGCTCAGATTCTCAGAGGAGACCTCAATAATGCCGCCATCAGGCATGGCAGCGCCGGCATTAAGAATGATATTCTGAACAACCTGGCTTATCTGGTTCTTATCAATGTCAACTAACCAGAGATCCTCAGGGAAATAATAGTTACAGTAGATCTTGCCTCCGCGAAGTATAAAATCAGCCGAATCTTTAACAACATCAGCAAGTGATGCTGATTCTTTGATTGGTTCACCACCCTTTGAAAACGTAAGCAGTTGATGGGTTAAACCCTGTGCCCGCTGTGACGCTGCTAAGGCTTTTCTGAGAAGGTTCTGCGTTTCATTGGTGAGACTGGAATCCATAAGAGACAGATCAATATTGCCCAGAATCGCTGTCAAAATATTGTTAAAGTCATGGGCAATGCCGCCTGCAAGGACACCAATTGACTCTATTTTTTTGACCTTGATCAGTTCCTGTTCTGTGAGGAGCTGCTCTGTGATGTCTCTGAAGACAAGAACAACGCCAATAATTTTGCCGTCTTTGTCTCTTATCGGGGCGCCACTGTCGGTGATCGTTGCTTCCTGCCCATTTTTGGAAATCAGGACAGCATGGTCCGGCAAAGCGGTTATCTTCCCTGATGCCAGCACTTTTTCGACCGGGTTTTCGCAGGGCTGCCTTGTATCTCTATCGACAATATTGAACACTTCAGCAAAGAGACGTCCAACCGCCTCGCTGCTCTTGCATCCGGTCAGTGACTCAGCCACCTTATTAATCATCAGAATCCGGCCTTGCATATCAGTGGTAATGACGCCGTCTCCAATGCTCTCCAGGGTCACTGATAGACGTTCTGTTTCTTCGGCTAATCTTTTTTCGATCAGTATTCTGTTTGAAATATCTGTGGCAACTTCAAGCCGGACCATGCGGCCGTCAAGCCATTGTATTGCCCTGTCGTGTATGTAGAACCACTGTCCGGTTACCGTATTCTGAAACACCCACGTATATGCCTCTGCTGCCTTGCCTTCCCTGTCAAGAAGATATTTGTTGGTGCAGAAGGAACAAGGCCCGCTCTGCCCCTGCTGCATGCTCTGCCAGCAGATTTTGCCGGTACTGTCACCAAGCAGCTTTTTCCCGTATTCGTTAATAAACAGGACCTCATAGGTATCCATATCAGCAACGTAGATAAGCGCATCCAGGCTGTCCATCAAAAGGCGGAAGCGCGCTTCATTTTCGAGCAGTGATCTCTGATTTGTTCTCAGGGAATCAGCCATATCATGAAAAGCCTTTGTCAGTGCGCCAATTTCGTTCGGCATGGAAGCCAGTTTACTGCGGGCCTCGAGGTCCCCATCAGCATATTTTTGCGTCATGGCCACAAGGCTCTGCAAAGGCGCTATTAATGTTCTTTTACCGATCACCCTGGAAATAAGAAGCGCTGTCACGATAACCAGGAGCATAAGCAGAATATTTCTGATCAGGGCAGCATTGGCAGGCGCAAGGATATGTGCCTCAGGAATACCTGCCCACATATAGAGATACGGCTTATCTTCCGGGGTGAGACGAACCTGCTCAAAGGCAGATATCCGGAGCACGCCGTCTAAGTTGGGAGCAATCACTATTCCAGGTTTCTGGGCTGTACTGGCCACTTCCCAAAACCTGGCTGAAATAGGTTTACCGACTGGATTGGTATCTTCCTTGGCAGGATAGTAAAACAGCCTGATGCCGTTGTGGTCAGATAAAGACAGGAAGGATTTCGCCGGCATGGCTGAGACGTCAAGAAAGCCCGAAAAACTGGTCAGCTTGATCGTAGCAGTCAAAACAGCCCTCGGCCTGCCCTCGTTGTCGAGCACAGGATAGGCAAAAGGAAAGGCCGGAATCGCTGTTCCAACCCTGGTTACGATATATTCACCGGCAGCAAAATCTTTCTTCTGCAGGGCCTCCTGAAAATGTTTGCGGTCTGCCAGATTTACTCCGGCAAATGGCATGCCTGAAACCAAAACCTTGCCGTTGATATCCACTAACGCTATATTGTTATAGTTGGGATTTTTTTCCAGCACCGCCTTGATAATTTGTGCGGTTTTGCTAATATCCAGGGCCTGAATTGCAGGCAGCAGGGACAGGGTGGAGAGAGTTTGCCTTGTGGAACTGGCAATCTCTTTCTGAGCTTCGGCCATGGTGTGGGTCAGCAGCAGCACATCCCGCTTGGCGGCTTCGATAGACTCCTTCCGCTGCTCTAAACCGGAATATAAAAGGATAACGAGTGCAGGCAGGACTGCAAGCATTACCAGCAGGGTCAAGTTCCTGCTTATTGAACCAAATTTCAATATCTTCATGGCCTCCGCTCTGTTACCCGCTTCTTCCAGTAGTTTATTACCTATAAGATATACTATATGCCGTTTTTTTTAGTAGCCATATTAAACCCAAGTTGAGCGATTCATAGTCTAAAAAGAAGAAAAAAAATCACTTAAAGGGCGGTAGTATTTGTTAAAATACGGTTACAGACCAAACAAAAACTATCACCCAATAAGTGAGGAAATTATGAAACAAAACGGCAATAAAAGCAAGTGCAGGATCAACAAAGTGGAAGTAACGAAGGATACATTGACAGGCAGGGGCGGCATGGCGTTATTTGTGAGATACATAGAGAAAGTGGGGATATGCGCCTTGTTGTTGGGTTCATTTGGATATATAAGGAAAAGTAACAAGGGGGCCTCGGTCTGGAACATATTCAAGCAGGTATTATGCTTTTTCTATGATGGAACGAGCAGGCACCTGACATATTTTGATCAACTAAAAGGGGACTGCGGTTATGCGGCGGCTGTAGAGAACACAGGGGAGGAGATGGTTTCTTCACATCAGGTCAAACGTTTTTTCAAGGCCTTTGGATGGCTGTGCGGCGGTATATTCCGAAAGGCTCTCAAACAGATGTTCATATGGCGGTTAAGGATAGAGAGACCTGCGGTGATAAATCTGACGCTTGATACGATGGTAATGGACAATGATGAGGCTGAGAAGCGGCACGGAGTGCAACCGACGTACAAGAAAGTAAAGGGCTTTCAGCCCTTGCAGATGATCTGGAAGAACAAGATAGTGGATGCTATATTCCGTGGAGGCAAGAAACACAGCAACTACGGCCGGACAGTGGTAAACATGGTCACAGAGACGGTAAAGCTTATACGGAAAGAATACAGCGCTACAGCGCCGATAATCCTGAGAATCGACAGCGGCTTTTTTGATGAAGAGAACTTTGAGGCCTTTGACAAATTAGGCATCTTGTTTATTGGGACCGGGAAGATGTTTGCAGGCATCAAGGAATACATTTCAGGACAAAAGGGGACATGGCAACGGTATGATAACGGGCATCAGGAATGGGACTATATGGAGTTTGGTTATCGGTGTGATAGCTGGAAGAAATTCTATAGGGCGATATATACACGGCCTTATTATAACGGGGAACAGAGACTGTTGGATTTTGCTCGTCCAGACAATATCATACTGACGAACATAGGCATAAATGATAAAGCTCTGGCCGGCTGCAGCGAAGAGATGAGAAAAGAACTGACAGCGCTTGAGTCGATCATAAGCAATCATCACCAGCGCGGGGCTGACGAATTACCGCACAGGGGGCTTAAGGATTTTGGATTTGAGGAATTGCCATTTAAACGTTTCGCGGCAAACAGCGCATTGTATTATTGCATGATCATCGCCTTCTTCCTCTTTGAGACCTTCAAGGAAGATGTGCTGAAGGAAGTAATGTCTGTAGGCAGTTACGCCACAACGGTAAGGCGAAAGGCTTTGGACTTCGCGGCGAAGATCATAAGTAGAGGCGGACAGATCATACTGAAAGTGACGCAGGCGGTCATGGATACGTTGAAATTCGATAAACTTTGGGAGAGATGCAACAATCCTGTGCCGCTCATTGTGTAAAGAGGGGTTGTTTTAAGGAAGGGAATAAACAAACAAGGGAAAAGTGCGCCCGAACGAGCATATCCCAGTATAAGTATAGCCCTTTTGTAGAATCGTTTGACCTATTTGACGGGGAAAACAGCGCTACCCTCGTTTATGCAGAGGTTCTTCTGCTCACTGATTTTCATGAACAAAACATACCCTACTTGAAAAGGTTCAGAAAGCCACGAATCAGAAAATAATTGTTTAAAATCAAGCTGTTTATAGTGAATATATAAATAGCTGTCTTAATATATTAGGGTATTTATTTTAGCA
>CAMTXX010000007.1:0-48311 GCA_947085825.1 uncultured Nitrospira sp.
CCTTCACATTTGCCCTGTAATAGATTATTTCAGGCAAAGACGCCCTCAGGTATATGCCTGAAATGCATCGATCTAAAGAAAGGAGGGGTACTATTATAAATAGATTGAGAATAAAAAAGAATAAACAAGATTGACACAACTCGAACACTGTTTTAAACTCAAACAGTCAGGAAATAATTAAAAAAGAAACCGTTCGGATAAAACAGGATTAGCCGTTCGAATAGACAGGATTTGGCACCTTCTCATCTTTTTTTATTTTTACCACTTCAGGAATTGATTTTATCGTTACATCAGGCGGCAACTCTTTAATTTCAGACAATTTATTGTCAAGCATGTTAAATTTATACTTTTTATCAGCACCTACAATTATTACATTGGCGTTATCAGAAGTAAAGCGAATCTTATCTACTCGCTCCATTTGTTTGAGATCTACTGTGCGGGGGTCTCTATCGTGGAAATAGCTGGCATCAGGATATTCCTTTTTATCAGTGTCGGAAATCTCTAAGTACATCTTGCCATTATCTCTTACAATACAAGCCATATATTTATTATTCGGGGAGACTTCGCAGTCGCGATTCGATGCCTTTATCCGTTTTTCATGTTTAGCATGACGACGCAAGGTCGGCGGGTCAAGTTTCCAGATATCAATAAATCCACCGTGCGGTCCCACATTTGAGTCTGACCATAGAATGTTTGGGGTTCTCCAGACTATCCTATCTATATATCTGATCCAATAGCTTTCTTTCGGTTCTACAATGATTTTAGTTATCTCTTGTCCTGTGTTATCAAGTATAATGATTGCCTTTTCTTCGCCAATCGGAGTTGATAGGCCGTAAGCAATATATTTCTCATAAGGCGACCAAGTTGCAGTAGCCTTCATTCCTCCAATAAAGGCCAGCCTCTGAATAGGTATTCCATCGCTCTTGATAATCCATAAATCATTGTCGATTCGTGCTAAAAGCTTGCATTCACTTTCAGAATATACTTCAGAGCAAAAGGAAAGAATAATAATAATTAAAAGCAGCAACTGTTTTATCACGGTTTGCTTCCTCCTCAATATTTTAAAAACCTTACAATAGCATCAAAGTTGCCCCAATTGGGTGGCTTACATACAGCCTCACCGACTCCATTATATACATCAATATCATATCCTTTAATAGCCTCATCAATTTGCCCATTACAGTTGTTGTCTTTATTGTCGAAGATCGCCTGGGCGCCGGGATATACGACGTTGTCAAATGCTGATTGAGGGCAGTGTCAAGCCAAAATAGAGATGTTATTACGCTACGGCCTTTGTCACTTTTTACTCCGATGTTTCGCACGAAAGATGCGCTGATTTGATTCTACTTACCGCATCATGCAAAAGTTCCGGTCTTACAGAAGATGTTACGTAACAGCAGTCAAGCCCCAGTTTTTCGAATGCCGCATTGTGCATTTAGGATGTGTTCAACAGGATAACACAATAAACACATTAACCTTGTCTTACCGCTTATCTTTGACATCTCAAGACACTACTTCGGAACAATGAAAACCAGCTTGTCTGTGTCAGTTGCCCTCTTTCCATCATCCCTTATGCCATCTACAGATAGAACCAGGGTATTCCTCCCTTTTTGGAGATTCAATTTAACTGCCTCAGAAGTATCTGGTTTTGGTTTGAAACTCCTTTTAATATCTATCCCGTTCAGTGTTGCCTTAAAGGTTTCAGAAATAATAGTCTTTCCATAGAAAATGAGCAAATTATAAGTATTCTGCCCCTGTGGAAGTGTGGTCTGTGCCTCCATCGGTCTTAAGTAAGCCAGGAATGTATTAACATCAAAGGGTCTTTGCCCCTTGCCATCAAAAAGGATGGTGGTTGAAGTGTCTACTTCGATTTTTGCGCAACTTTCAACGAGGTTCCCGGAACTATAAATTACGGTAAAATAAGTTTGTCTCATTAAATCGTAAGGTTGAGGCATGTATATAATGAGACCATCGATAGAACCGGTTGGAGAGATACTATATGCATGATCGAGTATTCGCCAATAAATATGAAGGTATTGACTTTCCTCCACAAATACAGGATACCCTTTCCATCCTACAGGTGATTCTACTGCTGTAGGTTCTATAGTAAGCTGGGATTCCTCTATATCAGAGTTTTTAAGATTACAATTATATCCTATCATAAGCGATGATATCGGATTATTGCTGAGGTTTGATACTTTGTAAAAATAAACAGAAGGACCAATCTGTCTTACTGAAACTTTTGCTGTCTCTTGAGCTCCAGCATAAGTTGTAATACATACATAAATTACGAATGCCCATCCTAATAATAGAACTGGTTTTTTCATAAATTTCCTCCTTTAAAGTCTACCTTCTTAATTCAAAATGCCATGGTTCTCTCGGTAAAGGTCTATATAGCCCGCAGCCCTCCACTAAGGTGTCAATATTTTGCCTCTGTGGTAAGATCACATTCGCATCGATAGCAATTCCCATAGTGTGCGGTGATCTCTTAGCAGGTTGTGCTCGTAGTTGATGTTTTTGAAACTCTACTGCAACTTGATTTTGAAGTTCTTGACATTCGGGTTCTTGACGTACGATCAGATGATGATACTTATCCCACACCTCCCTTAAATGCCTCTGATACTCAGGTGGCCGGTAGGCTGAGTTAATACCCAAAGTGCCTCCCGCATTGAATACTTCATCATCGAAACAATCCACAGCTTCCTGCATAGCCTGAGTTAATCCTTCATAAATAACAGTTTCTCCTCCCTCCATACGGAGTGCAAGAGGATCTGTAAAGGGTGTTAAGGGTGGAACCGGGCACTGCCTGCACCCCTCATCAATAACTCCATCACGATTGTTTATTAATCCACTATCGGCAGAGATAATCGGATTAGCAGCAGTTATTCTGAGGGTTTTCATAATGTCATCTACTACCCCATTACAATCGTTATCTATACCATCACATATTTCAGGTGACGGCTCTCCCGGGGTTGCATTACAAATGATACCTACCCCATTAGCAGAACATACAAGCACCCCCTGCCGTTCGCATACTCCTATCCCAACTTTACATGCAGCTCCGACAGAAAATCCCTCATCTACCTGCCCATTACAGTTGTTATCTTTCTTATCACATATCTCAGGTGCTCCCGGGTAGATTGTTCTGTCATTGTCATTACAATCATCAGCCGGCTGCTTGCAAGAACCAATTGCGTAATGTCCGTCGCCGTCTGCATCCGTGCTTAGACCTTCATCCACAAGGCCATTACAATTATTATCCTTTCCGTCACAGATCTCCTTCGCACCGGGGTATACTGCTGCATCTCTATCATTACAGTCCCCGCCCTCTGGACAGTATGAACTTCTCCCGTAATGCCCGTCACCATCCCTGTCTTTACAGCCCCAACCGTGGGCAATGGCAGGGGTGAACATTATGAAAACAAAAAGGATTGCAAAAAGGTAAGAGATTTTTCTCATCTGATCTCGGCCAGTCTTTGCCTCGCCATACCCTTCAATGGTTCAGATGTGACCATGCTGTAGAATTCTCTTGCCTTACCCTTTAAACCCTTATTCTCATAAGTCTTGCCGAGTTCATAGAGGGCATAGTCCCTGTCCTTGTGTTCAGGGTAAAGCCTCAGCAACTCCTCAAGCATTGTGATTGTATCATCATACTGTTGGCGGTCACTGTGTATTTTTGCAAGCCACAAATATGCCTGTGATTTTACAAAGGCGACATTCTTGTTAAATTCCGCATTGCCGTTCAGATTGTTGAAATCTCCCAATGTGGTAACTGCCGCATGCTCAACAATGTCGGACCTTCCGATGGCATAGGCAGCCCTTTGAATTTCAAGATATGCCTTGAGGGCATCATAACTTGCAGGGTCTTTGTTGATAATTCCTGTTGCCTCACTGTAACCGGTTTTAAATGTCACCTCTGCCAGTTTATCCATCTTCTTTGATTTTAAGTCTATTGCGAGGTTGAGCTGGCTGCGGTAGTCAGATATGCCGTTTACCCAGTCCGCAACCTCCTTCATCAACTTTTCTGATAACTTCTTATCACCCACTGCGAGATAGCAGTCCACAATCCTCTGGTATGCCTTCTGGACAAAAAATGTATTTTCAGGATACGTCTCTATATAGATCGCATAATATTCCATGGCTGTATCATAATCCCTTGCCTTTTGTGCATCTTCAGCGAGCACAAAAAGGGCCTTTCTCGAGGCAACTGTGTCAGGATGGGTCTGGACGAGGTTCCTCATGGTTTTTACGGCCTCTGCCCTGTCGCCGTATTTGAGGTTGAGCATTGCGTATTTATATATGTCCCTTTCGTCGAAGTCATTTGCGGGTAAAAATTTGAGCCTGTTAAGAAGGTCATGCATCTGAAGGTCCTTTTTGTCTTTGTAGTGTTCGAGGAGGCGGGAGTATGTTCTAAGTATCGTCTTTCTGTAAACAGAAGAGTAAGGCTCATTGATTATCTTCCACTTCAGCCTCAATGCCTCATTCTCCTCTCCATGCCTGAGATAGATTAAGGAGAGCTTCTCAATGTCTCTTAAGTCAAAAAAACTATCAGGATATCTGCTCTTGAGATGACCCAGCAGGTTTTTCGTATTGACCTTATCTTTTCTTGTCTTATAGATGTTGAGCATATGGTCATATGCCCTCAGAACTGCTTTTCTTTCGTGAGGATGTTGTTCCAATACCTTTTTATAAAGGTTTAAGGCCCTTTCATAATTACCTGTTTCTTCCGCCTTTTTCGCATCCCTGAAATACTGTGAAAGTGCGGATGCATCTGTAGAAGATATTGCGAAAAATAATATAAAAAGCACCATTATTTTCTTAAACATCAATGCCCCCTTGCACCGTTAAGGCGCTTGAGAAATTCCCTGACAACATTCACGCTTCTGTAATTTCCGGCTTGAACTGCGCTGTCAAAGTCAACCCTGCCCTCAATATCGGCATTATCAGAAATGACCCTTATGAACAGACATTTAATGCCATTCTGCTTACAGACCTCATATATTGCAGCAGCGCCCATATCCACAGCAAGGGCGCCAAATTTCTTTTTCAGCCATTCCCTTTTCTCCTCTGATGCAATAAACTGATCACCGCTCACGATGATCCCGTATTTATAATCCTTTGATGCTGTCCAGCGCTTGGGGTTTATCTCTCCGGGCCTGCCTATATCCGGCGATTTTGCCCATATAAACCCGTAAGGCTTAACAGCGCCGAAATCGTGCTGAATGGCATCTGTCGAGACAACAACATCCCCTATCTTCAGAGACTCCTCAAGGGCGCCTGCAAAACCAATGGATATGATCGTGTCTACATTAAAATGGTTTGTCAGTAGCTGTGCGGTGATAGCATTATTCACCTTTCCCATGGGAGACCTTACAAGAATAACCTTTTTGCCGTCCAGCATACCTTTATAAAACTCCCTGTCTGCCTTGCCGGTCTTGCTCTCAATCTTCATATCTTTCAAAATCTGTTCCATCTCTCCTCTAAGCGTACAGATCAGCCCGATATCAGCATGGGCAGTTCCGGTCAATAATAAGACAAAGGCTATTATTCTTAAACAGGCCATGAGATCCGCCTGAAACCTTCAAGCAGTCTTTCTCCTTTTTCTTTATTCACCATTTTAGCAAAATGTATATGACCCGAAAGAGTTTCTTTGAACTTGCCCATGCTTGAGACACCCCATTTCTTCATCTCTTCTCTTAAATCTCCCTTCAGGCAATTATGGACAACTGCCCTGAGCTTTTTATATTCCTTTCTGTCTATGTTTATCTTTTCATTCACAACCACTCCTGTAATCTTCTGCTGCCCTCCCTTCCTCGCAATTACAATCTTCTTTTCATTCACCTCAAACCCTTCATCCTCGATGATCTTCCTGAAAAATGGTATATGTCTTGTGAAATTTCTGTCTTCTGAAGAAAAGGCAAGGTCATCAGCATACCTTGAATACCTGAAGCCGATCTTCTTGCCGAGATTCGTAAATCTCCTGTCAAGCCTTGCGGCTATAATATTCGACAAATAAGGGCTTGTAGATGCACCCATGGGAAGCCTGCCCTTATAAGTCGAGAGTTCCGTCAACGCCTCTGCTACCTTCTCCGGATAGCCAAGATTCGTATAAACACCTTTTACTCTCTCATATGTAATTGAGGGGAAAAAGTCTTGCATATCTACTTTTATAACTACCTCCTGGCCGATATGGTTTTCTGCATTGGTGATTATCGACCTCTTTCTCCTGAAACCATTTGCAGAGCGATGAATCGGAACACGATTGAGAATGCTTCTGAGGATATCTCTCTGAATACCCTTTAAGTCATCTGACGGGGCAGATATAAGCCGCCTGCCGCCATTGCTTTTAGGGATATAGAAACTGTGATAGTAATTATCCTTCCCTTTGATGAGCATTTGAAGTTTATCGTCTTTCAGGTCGAGGAAATCGGCAAGATGGGTGACATTAAATATAAAGGGCAGACCCCTGCCGCCCATCATCTCTGCATAGGAGACCAGGAAAGAGAGACTTCTTCTGTCAAGATGGGCATTTTTATCTATAAACTTCTGGACACTGATTCTGGTTGTCTTTAAAGCAGGCTTTTCGTCATAAAACTCTATTTTTTTATTGTATCTGAGACACAATCCGGCATAGGCAGCAATGAGGTCAATTATTTCAGGGTCTACCTTTGCCTTTTTGTTAAGCTCGATTAAGTTCGAGATGAATTGCTCATCAGGACATTCCATAGTCTTAGGGAGGGCATCCCTTTTACTAAGTCACTACTCAGCAGGCCGTTACGGCCTGTTGAGTAGCGAGGATATTGCATGGATAGCGTAACACTATCCTGGCATATTTCTGCCGTCTAAAAAGGATGCCCTAAAATCTCACCACCTCCATAGAAAGAAAAGGTTTATCCGTAGCTATTAAATACTTTTGATTAGGAAAAGGTATTTCAAGGCAATTGTATTTCTTTGCGCAGCTATTACATGTCATGCCATTTGTCAATCCTCTTCCACAGTTAAAACATTTGTCGGGGGAAAGGTTATGTGAATTGCAAAGAGGACAGTTAAAGTTAGTTTTGGTTCCTGCGGCGTATGAAGGCAATAGTCCGGCACACAAAAGGACTCCGGAAATTTTTATGAAATGTCTTCTTGTTAAATCCTTCATATTATTACTCACACCGCAAAGCTAAAGCCGCAGAAGATTAATACCTTGAAGTATATTTTGACAATATATTTTTGTCAAAATATATTTCGCCGTTTAAAGGACTAAGACTTGGGAGCAACAACCATGGTTATATGATTCCCCTCCAGCCTGGGCTTTTGTTCTATCTGAAACTTGCCGGTCAGCTGCAGGGTTATCTTGTCAAAAACCTTCATGCCCAATTCAGGCCTTATGATTTCCCTTCCCCTGAAATACATCACAATCTTGGCCTTGTCTCCCCCCTCTATAAACCGGTTGATATTTCTTATCTTCAGAGCAAGGTCATGCTCACCCACCTGAGGCCTTACTTTAATTTCTTTAATATCAGATGATTTTTTCTGGGTCTGTTTCTTGTTTAGCTGATATTTGTACTTTCCAAAATCAAGTATTTTACATACAGGCGGCACAGCAGTCGGGGAAACCTCCACCAGGTCCAGTTCCCGGTCTTCGGCAACCTTAAGCGCGTCCCTGACAGACATCACGCCAAGCTGCTCTCCTTCTTTATCAATGACCCTTATCTCCCTTGCCCTGATCTGTTCGTTTATTCTTATTCCCTTGCCGACGTCTCTGCTGCTGATGTTTTCACCTCCTGGAGTTTATCTCTTCATAAAGAAAAGATTTTAATTCATCTAATGTAAATGGGCCTATATTTTCCCCATTACGCCTTCTCACCATTGCCCTGTTATCGGCAACTTCCTTATCGCCTATTATAACCGAATACGGAATTTTTCTAACACTGCTCTTTCTGACCTTATTCCCTATTTTTTCATTATCCGTATCGAGTTCAACCCGGATGCCGTGCTGCACAAGCTCTGATACGATGTTTTCCGCATATGTATCATGCCTCTCGGCTATTGTGAGCACTGATATCTGTACCGGTGAAAGCCATAGAGGAAAAGCCCCTGCATGGTGCTCAATCAGGATGCCGAAGAAACGCTCCAGAGAACCCATTAAGGCCCTGTGTATCATAATTGGTCTGTGTTCCCTGCCGTCCGTTCCTCTGTAAGTTATGTCAAACCTTTCAGGATTATTAAAATCCACCTGAATAGTGCTGCATTGCCACGACCTTCCAAGGGAATCCTTGACCTTGATATCAATCTTGGGCCCATAGAAAACTCCCTCACCCGGATCGACCACGTACTTCAGGCCTTTTGCCTCAAGGGCGATTTTAAGCGCATTTGTGGAAATCTCCCAGTTTTCGTCACTCCCGACATACTTTTCAGGCCTTGTCGAAAGATAGACATCGTAGCTGTCAAACCCGAATGTCCTGAGCATAAAAAGGGTAAAGTCAAGCACCCTCAATATCTCCTCCTCGACCTGGTCCTTACGGCAGAAGATATGGGCGTCATCCTGAGTAAACCCCCTGACGCGAAGCAGGCCATGAAGAACCCCGGAACGTTCATACCTGTAGACAGTTCCCAGTTCAGCATAGCGCACCGGCAGTGTGCGATAGCTTCTGAGACTGCTTTTGTAAACGCTCAGGTGAAAAGGGCAATTCATCGGTTTTAACTCATAATTTATACCTTCTATTTCCATGGGGGAATACATATTCTCACTGTAAAAATCAAGGTGGCCGCTTTTTTTCCAAAGTTCGAGCTTGGCTATGTGCGGGGTATAGAGCAATTTATAACCAGCCTTCTGATGTTCGTTTCTCCAGAAATCCTCAATCGTCTTTCTGATGATTGCGCCGTTAGGGTGCCACAAAACAAGGCCCGGGCCGATTTCATCGTTTATGCTGAAAAGGTCCTGTTCCTTGCCAAGCCGTCTATGGTCTCTTTTTTTGACCTCTTCGATGAAATCCAGGTACTTTTTCAGGTCTTTTGTATTATTAAATGAAGCGCCATAAATCCTCTGAAGCATCTTGTTCTTCTCATCACCCCTCCAGTAAGCGCCTGCAACACTCAGAAGTTTAAAGGCAGTGATCTTTCCGGTTGAAACAAGATGAGGCCCCCTGCAAAGATCAGCGAAGCCGCCTTCTTCATATACCGTCACCGTTTCATCGGGCAAGTCATGCAGGAGTTCTACTTTGTAATTTTCTCCCATCGCCTGAAACATATGGACAGCGTCTTCTTTGGACATATCTTTTCTCACAAAAGGCGAGTCCTTCCTTATGATTGCCGTCATCTCTTTTTCGATTAACGCGAGGTCTTCCGGGGTGAAGGTCCTGTCAATGTCGAAGTCATAATAATAACCATCCTGAATGGCAGGCCCTATGGCAAGTTTCACCTGTGGAAACAGGTTTTTAACTGCGTGGGCCATCACATGAGAAGTGCTGTGGCGGTATAGTTCTTTTCCCGCCTCTGAATCATAGGTTATGACTTCGATTACATCATCATCCCTGAGTGTGCTGACAGAATTCAGTGCAGCGGGTTGGCCGTTTATCCTGACGGCTATAGCTTTTGCCTTTTTGAGATGCCTCTCGATTTCAGATACTTCTCTGATATCCAGTTTACTGCCATCTTCTGCTATAAGCTTAATTTCAATACCTCCGGAAAATCTTAAATACTATAAAATAAGGCTTATCATACCTGATATTATTTTTTTATTTCAATTATTTTACGGCATTAGCTTCCCTGGCCCGAAAGCTTCCTGGACAGGGAAGCTAATGTTCAGTTTTATTCTTGAATGCTCCAGCCCAAGATCTATCCAAAGATTTACCGGTTCCATGAGCCTTTTGTAATTTTATTTTTTCAATACCCTGCTCAGAAATGACCTTGTCCTCTCTGTTTTTGGGTTTGTGAATATCTCCTCAGGGGGGCCTGTCTCAATAATATCCCCTTTGTCAAAAACAACCACCCTGTCTGCCACTTCCCGGGCAAAATCCATCTCATGGGTGGCGATCAGCGTGGTCATCCCTTCGTTGACAAGGTCTTTTATGACCGACAGGACTTCCCCGACCATCTCAGGATCAAGAGAAGAAGTCGGTTCGTCAAAGAGCATCGCCTCGGGCTTCATTGCAAGCGCCCGCGCTATCGCGACCCTCTGCTGCTCTCCTCCTGAGAGTTCCTCAGGATAGCTCCCGGCCTTCTGCTCGATATTTATTCTCCTTAAGAGCGCACGCGCGTTTTCGATCGCCGCAGACTTGTCGGTTTTGAGCGTCTGTATCGGGGACTCAATGATATTTTCAAGCACCGTCATGTGGGGGAAAAGATTGAACTGCTGAAAGACCATGCCGATTTTGAGCCTCACTTTTCTTATGGTCTCCAGGTCTTTTGCGTCAGGTCTCAGACGGTTAATCGAATGCAGCTCTATGTCATCTACGATGATCTCACCCTTCTGGAAATATTCAAGTCCATTAATGCACCTGAGAAATGTGCTCTTGCCGCTCCCTGAAGGCCCGATAAAGACAACCACCTCACCTTTTTCCATATCAAGGTTTATACCCTTGAAGAGCTGATGTCCTTCATAGTATTTATGGAGGTCCCTGACCCTGATCATCGTTTCGACCTCTTCAGCCTGTTTTCAAGCCTCCTTGCAAGCAGGGAGAGCGGATAGCTCATCCCAAAATACAGAAGCGCAACAATAAGGCCGAATTCAAAAAATCTCAAGGTCGAGGCAGCAAGAATACTGTATGTCTTGGTGAGCTCGACCATCGCGATAACAGAGACAAGGGATGAATCCTTAAAAAGCGCTATGAAATCATTCGTTACTCCGGGGAGGGCTATCCTGAAGGCCTGAGGCAGGATAATGCGTCTGACAGCTATGCCCCTTGTCATGCCAAGCGAGAGGGCAGCCTCCATCTGGCCCTTTGCAACAGCGTTGATCCCTGCCCGGTAAAGCTCTGCCTCATAAGCTGCATAGTTCATGCCGAGACCAATAAATGCTGCTGTCAGGGGGTTTAAAGATATGCCGATATTCGGCAGTCCGTAATAAAGGATATACAGCTGTATTAAAAGCGGCGTGCCCCGGTAAAGCTCTATATATCCTGTTGCGATGCTGCTTAAAAGCGGCCTGCTGTAAAGTCTCATGACAGTCAGTACAAGACCAAGTGTGACAGCAAAGGCCATGGATATAACAGAGATAAAGACCGTAATGCCGGCGCCTTTCAGCAGAGTCGGGAAGAAGGTGTAGAGCGGCGCTTTTTTGCTCTCCTCAAGGCCGACATAACCTTTGGGCTGCCTGATATTCTGAAAGAGTTCCTCCTGTTTTTCATTCCAGAGGTCCCACTTCACATAAATCTCTTTCAGCCTTCCTGTATTCATAAGTTTGATCAATACCTCATCAATCCTGGCCTTCAATTCTTCGTCTTCCTTGCGGAGCGCAATGCCGTAGAAGCCTTCGCCAACAGGCAGACCCGCGTATTTAAGCTTAGGGTTCGGTTTCCCGTAATAGGCAGCTATCGGAAGATCGAGCAGCACAGCGTCAAGCCTGCCGATTGCAAGGTCCTCATAGGGCTCGACCTGGCCGGAATAGATCTTCACATCCACCCCGCCCATATTTATGAGTATATCCTGCGCAACCGTGCCTGAGAGTGTCCCGACTTTTTTGCCCTTGAGGTCATTAACACCCTTTATCACTTCCTCGTCTTTTTTAACGACTAATTGTTCAGTATAGATATAGTAGGGCTGGGAAAAAAGCACCTCTTTTTCCCTCTGGGGAGTTATCTCTATGCCGTTCATGGCGATATCGGAATCTCCCCGCATCAGCGCGGGTATGAGGCTGTCCCAGGCGTTTTGAGCCTGCCTCGCCGTAACACCCAGTTCCTTTGCTATCTCCTCAGCAAGGTCGACCTCAAAGCCTATCAGCTTCGAGGGGTCTTTCGGGTCAGGGAAGATATAAGGCGCCCCTCCCTGTGCGTCAGAGCCCCAGAGGAGATAACCTCTTTTTTGAATCTTATCAAGGCTGCCCGCAGACTGAGAGGGCGCTGCACAGAAGAGCAGTACCGACAAACCGATAAAAAGAGAAAGGAGCCTCAGAATGTTTTTCATTAAATTTTTATTCGGCATCATAAGGTTATGGCTGCCTTGAAAGCCTGAGAAGCCTGACCAGAAGGAGTTCCACAGGATAAAACGTCCCGGAACTTTTTATCGCAATATCAGCCTTATGCAGCAGATCAAATACCTTATAATAATAGCTCCTGTCAGCAGGTGAACCGGCGCTGCCTGCAAACTGCCCGTACTGCCAGTTCAGCGCTCCGAGGAGACTGTACGGCTCCTCTGTCTCTTTCAGCACTCCGTAGATCTTAAAGGTTTTTTCAATATCCCGTGCCTTTATAGCATCAATCAGGGCAAAGGCGCTGTAAGTCCTCTTCCCCTCGACGACCTCGACAATATCCTTCTTCTCTATCTTTAAGCTCCCTATAAGCATAAGCTTTTCGAGTTCTGAGGAGAGCATGCCGAGATCCGGCCCTACTAGGCCGAGCAGACAGGATGCGGCGCTGTCGGATATATCGAAACCCTTTAGCCGGGCCCTTTCCTGCAGCCACGCAGACATATCCTTCTCTCGTATATCAAGCACAACCTGCTTTACTCCCTTAAGCCTGTCCTTCATATCTTTTTTCAGAGCGTCGGCATTCAGCAGTATCATAACTGCGCCGGCAGAAGGATCCAGCAGATAATCCTCAAGTTTTTGCAGGTCCTTTTTCAGCAGTTTTTGTATATTTTCGACAACTACAAATTTTCTGCCGCCAAAAAAAGAGGCGGTTTTCACAACATCAAGCACCTGCTCAAAAGGGAGTTTATCACTGTCAGAAGACAGGAGGTCAAAAGAATGGAAATTAAAATCCCTCTCACCTTCGGGAACAAGATTTTTTATCAGGGAGACCGCCTCGGTATGTAAAAAATAGTCTGATGAGATAAGGAGATAGTTCGAGAAGGGCAGACCCTTTTTTATCTCATCCGTAAAATTACGGAAGCTCATTTGTAAATCAACGCCCCTATAACCCTCATCGCCACATCCCTCATTGCCCGTTCCTCGAGAAGTTCTTTCTTTGCAAGCAGTGTGGCAAGGTCTTCGGAAGCCGTAAAAGAGACGATAAAGGGAGATTCTATATTCTTAAGTTCTTTTTTCTTGCCGTCTTTATCCACCAAAACAAAATCCGCATTGACAACAACCCTGTATTCGATTGTTATTCCCTGCCTCTCCGAAAGGACGGACATGTCAAAGGCATGGACTACAGCCGAAAGTTTAGTATCAGCAGCAGGAGTCACCCTGATTCCGTTTTTCATGAACTCTTCTGTGAGTGCAGTGTGCAACTTATCCTGCAACTTTGGCTCAAGGGTTTTATTTTCTATCATCCCGATCTGTATTTCTTTAAACGGCAGTGCGCTCTGCCTGTATACGCTGTAGCCGCAGCCTGACAGCAAAAGGCCAAACACAAGGCTGACCCCTAAAATTAATCTTACGGAAAAGACAGGTTTTCTTCTCATTGATTATTCTCCGGTCACAATATTTACCAGACGGCCTTTTATCACAATAACTTTTCTGATCTTCTGCTGTCCGATTATCTCTTTTATCTTCGGATCTCCCAAAGCACAAGCCTTTACCTCTTCGTCCGGCAAACCACAAGGTATCATAAGCTTTCCCCTCAATTTGCCGTTTATCTGGGTGACCAGTTCAACTTCTTCCTCCCTGACCATCTCCTCATCCCATTCAGGCCATTTCTGCTCTGAGATACTCGACTCATTGCCGATATGCATCCAGAGTTCTTCTGTTATATGCGGCGTAAAAGGAGAAAGAAGCAGGAGGGTATTTTTTATGGCGAATTTCATGATCTGCATATCTTTTGCGTCCTTAGGCTCAAAGCTGTTCATCTCATTGACAAGTTCCATCAGGGCTGCAATAGCTGTATTGAAATGATACTCTCTCTCGATATCTGTTGTAACTTTTTTAATCGTTTGATGCGTTTTCCTGAGCAGCTTCCGACAGGCAGGAGAAATACCTTCCATGGCAACGCTGTCATAACCAGGAGGCGAACCCGCTTCGAGAGATTTCTGCGTCCTATATACAAAACCCCATATCCTGTTTAAAAACCTGTACGCTCCTTCAACACCCTTGTCTGACCATTCAAGGTCCTTTTCAGGCGGCGCAGCAAAGAGAGAGAAAAGCCGCGAGGTATCAGAACCGTATTGTTCTATGAGATAATCCGGATCAACCACATTGCCCTTTGACTTGGACATCTTTGCTCCGTCCTTTATGACCATGCCCTGGGTCAGCAGATTTTTAAAGGGCTCGCTGTAACTGATAATGCCGAGGTCCCTGAGGACTCTTGTGAAGAACCTGGAATACAGCAGATGCAGCACAGCATGCTCCACACCCCCTATGTACTGATCAACCGGCATCCAATAGGAAAGTTCGGGGTTCGGAGTTCGGGGTTCGGAGTTAAAGGCAATACCATCTCTGCCAAAACAATAAGCCACAAAATACCATGAAGAATCCACGAAAGTATCCATGGTGTCTGTCTCCCTTCTCGCATGTCCGCCGCAGGACGGACATGTTGTATGAAGAAAAGATTCGGATTCGAGCAACGGCGAGCCGCCGGTGCCGGTAAATTTCACATCTTCAGGCAGTATGACAGGGAGGTCTTTCTCCGGCACAGGGACAATACCGCAGGCCTCGCAATACACAACAGGAATGGGAGTCCCCCAGTACCTCTGCCTGGATATCCCCCAGTCGCGCAGCCGATATTTGACTACCCTTTTCCCCAGGCCCTTCTCCTCTATATATTCGGCGATCCGCTCTTTCGCAGCATCGCTCTTTAGTCCGCTGAACTTTCCGGAGTTGACAAGAACGCCCGCGTCTTCGTATGCCTCTGCTAACAGTTCGGAGTTCGGAGTTCGGAGTTCGGAGTTTTTTTCTGACTTCTGCTCAGGTTCTATCACAACCCTTATAGACAATCCATACTTCTTTGCAAAATCAAAGTCGCGCTGATCGTGTGCAGGAACGGACATGATCGCTCCGGTGCCGTATTCCATCAGGACAAAGTTTGCGACATAGAGCGGTATCTTCTCAGCGTTCATCGGGTTGATGCAGAAATGGCCGGTGTGAAATCCTATTTTCTCATCTTCTTTGCCGTAATGTGCAATGATTTTTTCGAGTTCAGCCTTGCCGGAAACTAATTTTCCGCAGAGGGGATGATTGGGAGACAGACAGAGAAACGTTGAGCCAAAGAGCGTATCAGGCCGGGTGGTAAATATCCTGAGGCTCTCGTCCATCCCGTCTATCCTGAAATCGACCTCAAGTCCCTGACTTTTGCCGATCCAGTTTTTCTGCATAACAACAACCTTCTCAGGCCAGCCGGTCAATTCATCGCACGCCTTGAGCAGTTCTTCAGCATAATGGGTTATCCTCAGAAACCATTGCTCCAACTCTTTCTGCACAACTAAACTGTCACATCTCCAGCATTTATCATCTATCACCTGTTCGTTCGCAAGGACTGTTGCGCAGGAGCGGCACCAGTTGACATAAGAGGTCTTTCTGTATGCAAGCCCCTTTTCGAGCATCCTGATGAAAAACCACTGGTTCCAGCGGTAATATTCAGGGCTGCAGGTGGCAATCTCCCTGTCCCAGTCATAGCTCAATCCGAGTTTGTTCAACTGGGCCTTCATATAGGTCATATTTTCGTATGTCCATTTCGACGGATGGAGATTGTGTTTGATCGCCGCGTTCTCAGCAGGCATTCCAAAGGCGTCCCAACCCATCGGATGCAGGACATTATATCCCTGCATCCTCTTGTATCTTGCTATGACATCGCCTATAGCGTAATTACGAACGTGTCCCATATGAATCTTTCCCGAAGGATAAGGGAACATTTCAAGACAATAGAATTTCTTTGCTGATTTATCAGCAGTGGCCTTGTAGAGCTGCCGCTCTTGCCAGTATTTCTGCCATTTCGGTTCAACTGTCCTGTGCTCGAATCTCTCTTCCAACGTGTATCCTCCGACTTTCATTAAAAAAGAAATTATACCCTAAAACATCAATTTTATAAAAATAATAGAAGGGCGATAAAGGCAAGAGAAGGAAATAAGGGCGCAAAGCTTGCAAAAATTGGTGGCGGTGCAGGGATTCGAACCCCGGACACTGCGAATATGAGTCGCATGCTCTACCACCTGAGCTACACCGCCATGTAAATACAGTGAAAAGTGAACGATTAATAGTTTAAAGCGAAAAGCAAAAATATTCAATAAATGTATAGCGAGCGATATTCCCCGTGTCCCGAAAGCTTTCGGGATTGCCACGGGGTCAGCGAGCGAATATAATGAGAAAAATATACCTTGCATTGAGATCCCCTGCGGTCTTGCCGGAGGGAGTCTTCAATTCCAAGACTGCAATTATAACAAAAAGCGCATACTTAATAAAAGAGGCTGAACCTGCGTGTCCTTATGTTTATCAGAACTCCTATGGCTATATAATTTGAAAGCAGCGCCGTCCCCCCATAGCTCATAAACGGCAATGGGATACCTACCACCGGCATCATCCCGAGGGTCATGCCGATGTTTACAAAAAAATATATAAAGAGCATAAAGGTGATGCCAAGGGCAAGCAGCCTCCCGAAGTCGTCTTTTGCCTTATTGGCAGTGTCCAGTCCGCGCATGATAAGCAATAAATAGAGGGACAACAGAAAAACCGAACCTGCAAATCCCCATTCCTCTGCGAATACGGCAAAGACAAAGTCTGTATGTTTTTCAGGCAGGAACCGGAAGGGTCCCTGCGTACCTTCCAAATAACCTTTTCCAAAAAATTCGCCGGATCCTATAGCTATTTTTGACTGGTTAATATGATAGCCGATTCCGGAAGGGTCAACCTTGGGGTCTATAAATGCTAGGATCCGGTTTTTCTGATAATCTTTCAGCCCTGTCCACATGATATTTCCGAGAAAAGGCAGAGATATTATTCCAATGACGACCATCATTATGATGACTTTTTTATGCAGACCTTTTGCCATGGAAACGGACATAAAGATAAGCAGCGCTACAATTGCTGTCCCGAGATCAGGCTGCTTAAAAAGGAGCACAAAAGGGATAAAAACAATTAAGAAGAATACCCGCAGCAGACCAGTGACATCCAGAGGTTCCCGTGAGAAACTGTAGTATTTTGAAAGCATGATGATGAAGATCAATTTAAAGAATTCCGACGGCTGAAATGATAAGGGCCCCAGGCTGAGCCATCTCTGCGCTCCCATCCCTGTCCTTCCCGCAATCAGAACAATAAGGAGCAACAGCAGTCCCATTATATAAACAGGAAGCGCGACTCTTTCAAGCCAGACGTAATCAAAGCTGATAAAAATAATTAAGGCTATGATGCTGATAGCAAGCCAGACCATTTGTTTAATGTAAAAAGAGGCCTGGGCGGCATCTTCAGTTCCAGGCGGACGCGTTGCGCTGAATATGGTCATTATGCTGATTATTGATATAAGTATAACGATCAAAAACGTCAGCCAGTCAAAATTCTGCAAGAGTCTTCTGTCAATCCTGAACATGCATCAACTCCTTTTTTTGCTCTGATGAAAGCATATAGGCCTCTATCGCTTTTTTTGCTATGGGGGCTGCCGCAGTCCCGCCGTGTCCGCCGTGCTCTACAACTATGGCAAGAGCTATATCGGGATTGTCCACAGGAGCGAATGCCACGAACCATGCATGATCTCTGAACTGCTCGGGAAGATATTTTGAGTCTTTTCTTATCCCGACGACCTGCGCAGTTCCTGTTTTGCCGCCTATGAGTATGGTATTTGATCTGGCTGCATGTCCTGTCCCTCCGGGTTCATTTACAACCCCTTTGAGGGCTTCTTTGATAGTCTCTACCGTCTCGGGCCTGACAGCAGCTTTTCTCACGAGTAACGGCTCAGAAGCCCTGAAAATAGAAGGCCTGTAGACCTTGCCGCCGTTGACAACAGCCTTCATCATGACAGCCATCTGAACAGGTGTTGTGGTCACATATCCCTGCCCGATGGAATTTATAAATGTCTCACCGGGAAACCACGCTGATTTTTTTGTCTCCCGTTTCCATTTGGAGTTGGGTATCAGCCCTTTTCTCTCCCTGCCGATCGGGATGCCTGTCTCTTCTCCGAGTCCGAACATGACAGCATAATCGTGTATTTTATCAAAGCCCACCCTCTTCCCTGCCTCGTAAAAATACACATCGCATGATTCAACAAGAGCGCTATGCACGGACACTATATTGTGTCCGGTTCTTTTCCAGCAGCCGAAGTGCCATTTGCCGTAATTTGTTCCCCCTTTGCAATCTACTTTTGTCGCAGTATCCACAGCGTCCTCTTCAAGAGCGGCGATAGCTGTTATGATTTTAAAAGTCGATCCCGGAGGGTATTGGCTCTGAATTGCCCTGTTGAGCATCGGCACTTTTTTATCATTTATGATGGCGTTCCAGTCATCTGTGCTTATGCCCTTGGCGAAACTGTTAGGGTCAAAAGACGGGGCGCTGACCATGCCGAGAATCTCTCCGGTATCAGCCTTCAGTGCAACGAGCGCTCCTGCTTTGCCCTCAAAGGCGTCTTCGGCTGCTTTCTGGAGGGCTATATCTATGCTCAGAGAGAGATCAGAGCCTTTTACCGGAGGGGTTTCTTTCAATAACCTGATTTCCCTGCCTATTGCGTCAACTTCGATTATTCGCTGTCCGGCTGTTCCTCTTAAAGATTTGTCGAAGAGTTTTTCAACCCCCCATTGACCGATGAAAGCGTTCGGCGGAACATCTTTGAATTCCGGATCTTTGGCTTGACCGGGAGTCAGTTTGCCGAGATAGCCGATCACATGAGCGCCGATGCCGCCATGGAGATATTCCCTGCTGACCTCGATTTCAACAAAGAGACCGGGGAAGTCGGAGCGCCGGGCCTCGATATAGCTTACTTCATTATAAGACAGGCCCTCCTTCAGCCTTACCGGCGTAAAAGGGCTCCGGGCTTTTTTGGTTAACTTCATCCTTAATTCGTCTTCAGGCATGTGTAATACTGAGGCAAGGGACGGAATATCTCCTTCATTAAATTCCTCCGGTATTACAGAGGCGCAGAAATAAGGGGTATTTTTAACAAGGGCTATATTGTTTCTGTCGAATATAATTCCACGGGGAGCAGTGACTTTGATGACTCTCAGCCTGTTTGATTCAGATGTTTTTCTGAACTCATCGCCTTGCAGGAGTTGTAATTGCCATAACCTCAGAAGAAGCACCAGAAATCCCAGAAGGATCAGGTAGCTTGCCAGGGTTATTTTCTGTGCCTCTGGTTTTTCAGTCAGCATTCTTCGGCCTCATAAATATCCCTGCCGGCGCGTTCATAAGGGACTGCATGGTTGCTATAAAAAGGGCTGTTGCCGGATGTGTCGGGAGTTTATCAAAGAGAGACAGGGATAAAAATACAATGGTATTGCCGGTGAATGTAAGCAATGCCGCAGCGATAGTCCCTAATACAGGTGTCCAGATTAAAAAGCTTCCTGATATAAAAGACGCTGACAGGAAACCGACCGTCCCTTTTGCAAGCATGTTCGGGCCGAGCATTGATGAAGACAGGCTGTCTTCAAGTGCTCCGATGAGAACTCCCGACAACAGCCCTGTTGTTCTGCCATAGCGTATTCCGAAAAAGTAAACCAGCGATAGGGTCAGGTTTGGAGAAACTGCAAGAAGCGATACGCTGCTTTGCAATAAGAAAACCAAAAATATAAGCAGGGGCCATAAAAGGTATTTCACTTAATTATTAATACTTCCTCTACTTTTGAGCCATCAACATACGGGGTCACCTCTATATACTGAAAGTGACCTGTCCCCTGTTTATCGGCCTTTGATATAAAACCTACGGGAATTCCCGGAGGGAAGAGCTGATCAAGCCCTGAGGTGATGACGATGTCTCCTGTTTTTATCTCTTCTTCATAGGGGATATATTTGAGGATGGCTTTCTTTGTGCCTGTGCCTGATATTATCCCTTCCTTCCTGCTTTCCTGCAGCCTTACCGCAGCGGAAAAATTAATATCTGTCAGCAAAAGGAGATTTGAATATGATTCTGTAACATTAAACAGCTTGCCCGCAAAACCCTTTGGGGTGATTGCGCTCATATCTTTGGAAATACCGTCTTTCAATCCCTTGTTAAGGACAAGTGTGTGCGACCATTGGGCTGTCCCTCTTGAAATCACTTTTGCTGCTGCAATGTAGTGCTGCTGGTTTTGGCGAAGTTTCAGCAGTTCATTTAAGCGTCTGTTTTCAAGGACAGCTTCCTGGTATTTTGCCCTTTCTATGAGAAGCTCATCAACACGTTTTTTAAGGAGTTTATTGTCTTCATCCCTGATAGCAAGCTTTTTAAAGGGCGATGTAATTGAGGCAGTTACGGATTTGGTAAGAGAATGAGAAGCATTCAGAATATTGTTGATAAAATTGCCGAAGAATAGATGCCCTTTTTTGCTCTGGTAAGTCATCAGGATAAGTGAAATGATCAATACCAAAAGAAAAAGAAGAAGGTTTTTTTTGGGCATTACTAAGTCAGAGCGATTCTTCTAAGCAATTCAAGTTCATCCAGCATTTTACCAACCCCATGGACTACCGCGGTCAGCGGGTCTTCAGCTACGATAACCGGAAGTCCGGTTTCCTGTTTAATAAGGGAATCGAGCCCGTAAAGAAGGGCGCCCCCTCCGGCCAGTACAATACCCCTGTCTACAATGTCGGAGGCGAGTTCAGGCGGAGTATTTTCAAGGGCTGCTTTTATGGTATCCAATATGATATTTACCGGTTCTGATAAAGCCTCGCGTATCTCATCTTCATTGATGGTTATTGTCTTCGGTATGCCGGATATGAGGTCCCTCCCCTTAATATCCATCACTTTTTTTTGAGCGCTGCCTGAATTGAAAGCCGAGCCTATCTCTATTTTTATTCTTTCGGTTGTCATCTCGCCTATCATAAGGTTATACCTTCTCTTGATATAGGCCATGATCGCCTCATCCATCTTGTCCCCGCCGACTCTTACGGCTTTGCTGTATACAACACCGTCAAGAGATATCACTGCGACGTCGGTCGTGCCGCCGCCGATATCAACGATCATGTTACCTGTCGGGTCTCCGACAGGTAAACCAACGCCGATAGCAGCCGCCATGGGCTCTTCAATCAAATAGACTTCTCTTGCCCCTGAAGCTTCGGCAGCGTCTTTTACCGCCCGCTGTTCCACCTGGGTAATACCCGAGGGAACGCCGATAATTACCCTCGGCGAAACAAAACTCCGCCTGTTGTGGACTTTCTTGATGAAGTATTTGAGCATTTCGCCTGTGGCATCGAAGTCAGCTATTACGCCGTCTTTCATCGGACGTATGGCCATGATATTTGCCGGTGTTTTGCCGAGCATTTTTTTTGCGTCAATTCCTACTGCAATGGTTTTTTTGTTGTCTTTTCTGATAACAACAACAGAAGGTTCGTCGCAGACAATGCCTTTTCCTTTTACATAAACGAGGGTGTTTGCGGTGCCCAGGTCTATGGCGAGATCGTTTGAAAATAATCCGAGTAATTTATGAAAAAACATTATACCCCCATAACTTTATTGAGTTTCTATTACAACGGTCCCGGCGATTTCATCACCCAGCCGCATACTGTTTTTGCTCCCGAGGATGAGAGTAAATTCTAAAGCAGCTACAAAAAAGAAGAATATCCATCCTATCCAGGGAACAAGCCAAAGAATATATCCTGCAGCAAGAGTGCTGTTTCTTAAAATAGACTCCCTGAAGGTGCAGGAAGCATCAGTTTTCACAGAGACAACCTTCAGCTTTATTAATTTTTTCCCAATACTCCTGCCGTCAAAAAACCCGTCTCCTAAAAGGAGGTAGGCAAGTCCTGCATAAAAACCAACTCCAGAAATTATCTCTATAACAGCAGCGATGAGGAGGAAATCAATAATTTTAGCTGCAGTTCTCAGAAGAAGCCCTGCTCTTTTTTGTTCTTCGGACATTGTGAATACTAACAAAAGCCTTTAATATTTTTCAATTATAACATTTTTGGCGGATTAGAGCCTGGCGATTTGAATAAAATCCAAAACCTGTTAATATTCCGTGATAATTTTGATTGCTTTATGCAAGAAAAATATTTTTACAAATATCAGCCGCCGAAACCTGCAAGAGAACTGCTGGATGAGTTTTGGAGGCTGGAGAAGGAAGCGGAGAAAATGCTAAAGGGGTTAGCATAGTGATTCATGGCTGCGCACTGTGCTTGCCAAACATTATAATTAGTGCTATATTTAATATGAAATTAAGCATCAAAGGAGGTGCAATATGTCACAGATAAGTCCCTCGGAGGATATCCGTTCCGTAACCGACCTGAAGCGTAATACCCGCGATATTCTTGACCATCTCCATGCCACGGGGCGACCTGTCTATCTTACGGTCAACGGCAAGGCCGACTCCGTGCTGCTGGACGTGCATGTTTACGAAAAACATCTTCAGGCAGGGAATCTTGCAAAACTCCTTGCCCCGGCGGAACTCGATATGGAATGCGGGCGCACTCGTCCTGTCCGGGGTTTTCTCAAAGAGTTCAAGCGTGTCAAAAAAATTCCGCGTTGACATCACCGCAACCGCTGAGTCGGATGTCGCCGGAATATGGGAGTATATCGCCCAGGACAAGCCAGAGACGGCAACTGCCTTTGTCCTGCGCATAGAAGAGCAGATCAGTACACTCGAAAACTTTCCTGAGCGCTGCCGGCTTGTTCCGGAAAATGAACTGCTCGGCGCTGCTTATCGCCATTTGGTGTACGGCAATTACCGGACCATCTTCAGGATTGTCGGTGGCAGAGCAATCATACTGCGCGTGGTGCATGGATCACAATTGCTGGACACCCGACTGCTGGAGGGGCTGGCAAAGACATGAGGAAAACTAATTATGATGATACAAAATTGCTCAACGGTATACTTAATCAACAAATGAAAACGCTACGGGCTTACAGAAACTCTCTCATCCACGAATGCGTTACCGGCAGGCGGCGGATAACTGAGGCGGATGTGGCTCGGATCAAGGCTAATGACAACATTGAACAATAAAGGTAAAATATAAAACTATGTACACCCCAGAACTTGACTATATAACAATTAAAGGTTTTAAAAGCTTATCTTCTGTTGAGAAGTTGGTTTTAAGGCCGATCAATGTGATCATAGGCCCGAATGGTTCGGGCAAGTCTAACTTCATCGGTGTGTTTTCATTCTTACATGCGGTGCGAGAAGGCTATTTGAACCAATACGTACGGGCGTCCGGAGGGGCGGAGCAGTTGCTTTTTTTTGGCTCAAAGGTAACAAGTGAAATCAGAATACTTATCTCTTTCCTCCAAGAGGTAAATCAATACGAACTGACACTTAAGCCAACAACAGATGATGGTCTGTACCCAGCAGGTGAATTGGCATATTATTGGGATAAAAGATATCCACAACCATACCATGAGGCGCTCAGTGCGCGAGAGAACGGCTGGGAGGCGGGGATTAGCAATCCTAATGTCAAAAAGACAGCAGACTGGGTTCGTACAAGATTGGGACGATGGCGGTTATATCATGTCCATGATACCAGCTCCAGTTCTCCCATGAGAAAAACCGCACAGTTAAACGATAATGCCTTCCTGCGTCCTGATGGTTCTAACCTGCCAGCGTTTCTTTATCTGTTACAGCAGAAGCACCCGACATCTTACAGCTTGATTCGTCGTACGATACAGAGAGTAGCTCCTTTTTTTGACGACTTTCTGTTGTCCCCTGATCCCTTAAATGAAGAAGCGATTCGTTTGGCATGGAAACATAAGAAATCCGACCAGTATTTCGGCGCATCCAGTCTTTCTGATGGAACGCTCCGTTTTATTGCACTTGCAACCCTTCTTTTGCAACCTGAGAAATTCAGACCGTCAGTTATTCTGGTAGACGAACCGGAACTTGGTCTTCACCCTGCTGCTATTACACTACTGGCTTCTTTAATAAAGATGGTGTCAGAGAAAACACAGGTCATTGTCTCAACGCAGTCACCTTTTTTGCTTGATCATTTTCAGCCGGAAGATGTGCTGGTTGCCGACCGCGTTGAAGGAAGCACGCAGTTTACCCGGCTCGACTCGACAAAATTGGCTGACTGGCTGCAGGACTACAGCCTTGGGCAGTTATGGGAGAAAAACGAACTGGGCGGACGCCCCGGGGCCGAGTGATCAAAGTGAGCAGGCTGCTTATACATGTAGAAGGGGAGACTGAGGAAACCTTTGTCAATGAAATTCTTGCCCCCCACCTTTACCGCAATGGATTTACTAAGGTAAGTGCGCGTCTTGTCGGCAATGCACGTCTGCGGGACCGCCGTGGTGGAATACGGGCATGGAGTGCTGTTCGAAAAGATATCCTTAATCACCTCAAAGAAGATCCTGACTGTCTGGCAACCACCATGGTTGACTATTACGCTCTGCCACGACAAGGCGACAGGGCTTGGCCTGGCCGTGATACGGCCGGCACGCTGCCTTTTTCACAGAAAGCTATCACAGTCGAGAATGCTTTGTTGGTGGATGTCTGTAACGAACTTGGTGATAGATTTGATTCGCGGCGCTTTATCCCTTTTGTGATGATGCATGAGTTCGAAGGGCTGCTTTTCAGTGACTGTGAGGGCTTCAGCCGTGGCATCGGACGGCCCGAACTTGAGGATGAGTTTCAGGCTATCCGCGATCAGTTCGCCTCTCCGGAGGAGATCAATGATTCACCGATTACAGCCCCATCCAAGCGAGTAGAAGGATTGGTCACTGGATACAATAAACCATTATTGGGCACGCTCGCTATACTTGAAATTGGACTTAACACAATCCGTGCCGAGTGCCCACATTTTCACTCGTGGCTGACCTGTTTAGAAGGCTGGACTCAATGAGAAACACCAGGTAAACCATATAGGAGGGGTTACATATGAGTGATAAGAAAAAACAGATTCGCGACAAAGACCTGGCAAAAGCCGAAGCCGCGTTAAAACGTGCTGCCAGAAAGGCAAGAACAATTGCCGAAGAGACAAAAACACCCCTGGTCTTTTACAGGAATGGAAAAGTAGTCAAGGAATTTCCCGCCAAACGGCAAAAATGCCGAGTTTATAAACAGACACTAAATAAGGAGGCGCCGGCTTCATTATGACGATTGTGCTTGCAACTACAAACAGGAAAAAGATCGAGGAAATGAAGAGGATGTTTGCAGGTTATAATATACGCTTCATAACTCTTGGTTCATTCCCCGGCTGCCCTGAAGTGGTGGAAGATGGAAAGACCTTCAGGGCAAATGCCGTCAAGAAGGCGCTCACTGTCGCAAAATTTACCGGTTATCCTGCCGTAGCCGATGATTCAGGACTGGAAGTCACAGCGCTTGGCGGCGCACCGGGGATTTTTTCTGCGCGATATGCCGGAGATAAGGCAAAAGACAGTGAGAATGTGAAGAAACTCCTTCGGGAAATGAGGCCCCTGACAGAGAGCAGGGCAAGGGAAGCGAGATTTGTATGCTGCCTCGCTTTTGCCACCTCCGAAGGTCTGCATAAGACATTTACAGGATATGTACGGGGACTGATAGGGAAAAAGCAGAAGGGGTTTAACGGTTTTGGCTATGACCCGGTTTTCTATCCTGAAGGCCATAATAAAACCTTTGCGGAAATGACAGAGCAGGAAAAGGACGGATTGAGTCATAGGGGCAGGGCAATGAAAAAGCTTTATGGATATCTCAAAGACTTTTGTAAAAAGAGCTGTTCTTGAGAAAGAGGATATTTCCCCCCTTACAAAGCTGTCGTATTGTCAAAAATTAACCACAGAGAACACAGAGATATTTTTAATTAACAACAGCTTAACTGCCTTAAAGCCTTCTCCCTCTGTGACCTCTTGTCTGTCATTTTTCAGCTGCATTCCCCCATCTGTTTTTCAGGAGTATTCCCCCAGGTGTAGCATCCTATCCTCGATTTTTTAGCATAACAGGCTGAACATAATCAACACTATTCCTTTATTTTCCTTTGGGGTTCTTTTTTTCTTCGGTAGCTTTCCCCCTCGATAACCAGTTGACCCGAAAAATGCAGACATTGCTCAAAATTTTATTTAACTCGATGATTTATTAATTATCTTGAATCGCTGTATGGATAAAAATATGCACAGAAACTATCACTTTAAGGTACACTAAGGTATCGAAAAATAAAATTTTTCACAATCCCGATATGTATCGGGACATTTTCGTTATTGCATTATTTGGGTTAAACCGGGGAATGCTCGTGAAAAATCACAAAATGGACAGTCACAGGCTCTATTCCGGTCCCTGTCTGTGCGCTCGTTGTGTTTGGAATTGCCAAATGGTTTTTCGCCTCTCTTCGTCCGCGACATTCTGCAAAAAATGGGCGTAACCCGGTATTTTTTTGATTTTTTCTTTTTAACAAATAATAAACATGTTAATTCACCGTAAAAATGTTTAAGAATCAACACCTTAATAAAATCTCTTTTTTTGTCTTGACATATACAATATGTTGTGTTTTAATTTCTGCTACATACAATTTGTAGCAATATGGAAGCAGTTTTTTATTCAAAAATAATAATAACAACAATAACAATTAACCGGAGGATATATTTATGAAAGGTCTTGTTTCATCAATCAGCCTTACGCCGAACGCATTAAAGGTTCTTGAAAAAAGGTATCTGCAAAAAGATGAAGAAGGCAAGCCGACCGAAACGCCGGAGGCGCTTTTCAGGAGGGTCGCAAAGACCGTAGCTGCGGCTGACCTTATGTACGGGAAGTCAGAGGCAGAGGTCATGCTGACAGAGGAAGATTTCTACGGGATGATCACATCCCTTGATTTCCTCCCCAACAGCCCTACCCTCATGAACGCCGGAAGGAGGCTCGGACAGCTCTCAGCCTGTTTTGTCCTCCCTATTGAAGACTCCATGGAATCGATCTTCGAGGCTGTAAAGCATACCGCCATCATACACAAATCAGGCGGCGGCACAGGCTTCAGCTTTTCAAACCTCAGACCAAGCGGCGACATTGTCGGCTCGACAAAAGGGGTATCCTCGGGCCCTGTTTCGTTCATGACTGTCTTTGATACAGCAACTGAGGCGGTAAAACAGGGGGGTACAAGACGCGGGGCAAATATGGGCATCCTGCGCGTAGACCATCCCGATATCCTGAATTTCATAACAGCAAAGGACCACAATTCCCGCTTCAACAACTTTAATATATCGGTTGCGATCACCGATAGTTTCATGCAGGCGGTAAAGGAAAACAGCAACTACGAGCTCGTCAACCCCAGGACAAGGAAGATCGTCAAAAGCCTTAAGGCGCGTGAAGTCTTTGACCTTATCGTCAGCCATGCATGGAAAAACGGCGAACCGGGTATTGTTTTCATAGACAGGATAAACAGCGCAAATCCTACTCCTAAGCTAGGTCAGATAGAATCCACAAACCCCTGCGGGGAACAGCCGCTTCTGCCCTATGAATCCTGCAATCTCGGCTCGATCAACCTTGCCAGGATAATCGAAGACAGCAAGGTGGATTACCAGAAACTGAAGAAACTTGTCTGGAAATCAGTTCATTTCCTCGACAATGTCATTGATGTAAACAAATACCCGATACAGAAAATAGCAGACACAACCAGGTCCAACAGAAAGATAGGCCTCGGGGTAATGGGATGGGCCGACATGCTCATCCGGATGGAGGTGCCCTATAACTCCGACAAGGCGCTCCAACTGGCAGAAGAGGTTATGGGCTTCATCCAGAAAGAGGCAAAGAACGCCTCAGCAGCCCTTGCCGAGGAAAGGGGCGTATTCCCGAATTACCCGGAGAGCGTCTACGACGGCAAGATGAAACAACGAAACGCCACAGTCACAACGATCGCGCCTACAGGCACACTCTCGATCCTTGCAGGATGTTCCTCAGGTGTGGAACCGCTTTTTGCCGTCTCCTATGTAAGGACTGTCATGGAGGGCACGAAACTCCTTGAGGTGAACCCCTATTTTGAAAAAATTGCCAAAAAGCGCGGCTTCTGGTCAAGGGAACTCATGGAGAAGATCGCGGAGAAAGGCTCTCTGCACGACTTCCAGGAGATACCGGAGGATGTCAGGGCGGTCTTTCTGACAGCACATGACATCTCACCAATGGAGCACATAGCGATGCAGGCGGCCTTCCAGAAGCATGTGGACAATGCTGTATCGAAGACCGTCAATTTCTCTCACAGCGCAACGATAAAAGACGTAGAAGACGTCTACCTCTTTGCCTATGACCTCAACTGCAAGGGCGTTACTGTCTACCGCGACGGTTCAAGGGATGAGCAGGTGCTCTCCACAGGCTCCACAGGCAAGACAGAGACAAAAGGGACGGATCCTGTTGCGCAGGCCAAGATCGTACCCCGGAAGAGGCCGGATGTGATCATCGGCGAAACAAGGACGATGAAAACAGGCTGCGGCACCATATACATAACCGTCAACGAAGATGAACACGGTCAGCTTTTCGAACTCTTCACCCACATGGGCAAGGCCGGAGGATGCGCCTCAAGCCAGGCAGAGGCGATCGGCAGACTTGTCAGTCTTGCGCTCCGTTCGAACATAGAACCAGAAGCGATCATCAACCAGCTCAAGGGCATCACCTGCCACCAGCAGACATGGTCCAGCGGAGGCAAGATAACCTCCTGTTCCGATGCGATAGCAAAGGCGCTCGAAAAGTACACGGAAAAAGGTGATAATGCCAACGGCAACGGCAGCAACGGCCACAGCGTAACAATGCTCATAGGCGCCTGCCCTGAATGCGGAGGCGCAGTGGAACACGAAGGAGGCTGCGCGGTCTGCCATAGCTGCGGCTTCACGAAATGCGGGTAGTGATATAACCCGAAAACTGCAATTAACCACAGAGAGCACAGAGGTATTTTAAACTTTTAAATGGATAGCGAGCATATTCCCTGCCTCCCGAAAGCTTTCGGGACAGGATTGCGGGAATGACAGCCTTTTTTTGATTCTTGCAATTTATAAACAGACTCTAATTAATTCCATAATTAGCACGGGACAAGAAATTTGAGGAGGGACAAGTTTATGAGAATAGGTGTGCTCACAGGAGGCGGAGATGCCCCGGGACTCAATGGTGTAATACGGGCTATTGTACGGACAGCGGATTTTCAGTTCGGCTGGGAGATCATAGGGATCTTTGACGGGTTTGAGGGTTTGATCGGAAAGACCAATACAAAGAAGCTTACTCCCTGGAACACACGCGGGATACTCTTCAGGGGCGGCACTATCCTGGGGGCATCAAACAGGGGCAATCCCTTTGCATGCAAGGTGACCATAAAAGGGAAAGAAGTGGAAAAAGACCTCTCAGACAGCGTGGTGCAAAACATAAAGAAACTCGGCCTTGATGCTATTGTTGTAATAGGCGGCGACGGTACGCTGCATATTGCAAAAAGGTTGCTGCAAAAAGGGGGCAAGGTCATCGGCGTACCTAAGACGATTGATAATGACCTTCAGGCAACCCATGTCACCTTCGGATTCAGCACTGCTGTTGAAACAGCAACAGACGCTCTCGACAAACTCCATACAACCGCTGAAAGCCACCACAGGGTAATGGTAGTTGAAGTGATGGGCAGATATGCCGGCTGGATAGCCCTTGAGGCAGGAATTGCCGGCAGCGCAGATGTGATCCTGATACCGGAAATACCCTATGACATTGCAAAGGTCTCCAGTCATATCATCAAAAGAAAAAAATCCGGCTGCAACTCGAGCATCGTTGTGGTATCTGAAGGAGCAAAACCTGTCGGCGGTGAAATGGCAGTGCTCGAAAAGGACTCCTCCGGCTATGCCCTGAGATTGGCCGGGATAGGATATAGTGTTGGGGACGCCATCAAGAAACAGACAGGAATAGATGTGAGGGTGACTGTGCTCGGACACGTCCAGCGTGGCGGCTCTCCATGCGCCTTTGACAGGATACTTGCGACACGATATGGCGTAAAGGCGGTTGAACTTATACATGAAGGAAAGTTCGGCCATATGGTCTCCTATAAGCCGCCGGCAATCACCTCAGTGCCGCTTGAAAAGGCGATCACGAAGATGAAACTTGTTGATCCTGAAGGAGGTTCAGTTAAGGCCGCGGAATCAATAGGGGTGAGCTTTGGGAGATAGTCATATTGAAATGAGAAAAAACCTGAAAAAAATCGCCATAACAATGGGAGACCCTGCGGGTGTCGGGCCGGAAGTGATTTTAAAGTCATTTTTTCAGCCAGGGGAAATATGGCGGACCTGCCTACCCATAGTTATCGGCGACCGGGTTGTTATGGAAGAGGCGGTCCGCCTTCTTGATCTCTCCGTGAAATTGAATATCATCAGGGAACCAGGGGAGGCAAAGCTCACTCCCGGAACCATAGACATGATCGATATGGCAGCCATTAAGGAATTTGAAAAAAAGAAGCCGGCTGCTGAAGGCGGAAGGGCCTGCGCAGCCTATATCCGCAAGGCTGTTGATCTGGCTCTCAGCAAACAGGTGGCTGCTATGGTGACAGCCCCTATTTCTAAAGAGGCGTTGAAAATGGCCGGCATGAAATGGCCAGGACATACCGAAATGCTCGCTGAACTCACCGGCACAAAAGATTATGCCATGATGCTCGTCGGAGGGCCTTTAAGGGTGATTCTTGTCACGATCCATACAGCGATCAGAAACGTGCCTGATATGATAAAAAAGGACAATATCCTAAAGACGATACGTCTCGCCCGGAAGGCCTGCGGCATGCTTGGAATAAAAGACCCGCGGATCGCTGTTGCAGGTTTAAATCCCCACGCAGGTGAGGCAGGCATATTCGGAGACGAGGAAATAAGAGAGATTATCCCTGCGATTGAAGCTGCCGGAGAAGAAGGCCTCAGGACAACAGGACCTTTTCCACCTGATACGATATTTCATAAGGCATATAATGGAGAGATAGATATGGTTGTCTGCATGTACCATGACCAGGGATTGATTCCGCTAAAGATGCTGGCGTTTGATAAAGGGGTGAATGTGACGGTGGGGTTGCCTATTATAAGGACATCCCCTGACCACGGGACAGCATACGATATCGCCTGGAGCGGGCAGGCAGACCCCTCAAGCATGATAGAGGCTGTAAAACTTGCATCTCAAATGGGCCTTGCATGACAAAAAAACATCTCGGCCAGAATTTTCTTTATGACTCTTCTATCCTCAGCAATATAATCCGCTCAGCCGATCTTTCAAGTGAAGATATAGTTGTCGAGATAGGGCCTGGCCCGGGCAGACTCACACGGATGCTTGCAGAAACCGCCAAAAAGCTGATCGCCATTGAGCTTGATCCTGAACTATATGAGAAGCTGAAGGGTGATTTTATCGCTTATGGAAATGTCGAGATCGTCCATGGAGACGCTTTGAAGTTCCCCTTCGAAACTATCGGCAAATTTAAGGTCGTTGCCAATATCCCTTATTATATTACTACTCCCATCATATTCAGACTGCTCGAGGCAAAGCAGAATTTAAAGAGCATGACCCTGACGATCCAGAAAGAAGTGGCTGAAAGGATTGTCGCTCAACCCGGGGGTAAGGCTTACGGTGTGCTCACCATAATGATCCAATATTTTGCCCGGCCTGAGCTTAAGTTCATCATCCCCAAAGAAGCATTCCGTCCGTCGCCAAAGGTTGATTCTGCGGTAGTACATATGAAAATTCTTGAGCAGCCGGCTGTTATAGTCAAGGATGAGAAGATGTTTTTCAGCCTGGTGAGGACAGCTTTTTCACAGCGAAGGAAAACCCTCTCCAATTCACTGAAGAGTTTTGGTGAAAACATAAAAGATGCGATGATCTCTGCAGGGATAGATCCGCAGAGGAGACCGGAAACATTAAGTATAGAGGAATTCGCAAGGCTTTCGGACGTTTTATCAAATGGATTATGAACTGACCTTATTTGAGGCGGATTATAAACCTTATTAAATCTCCTTCGGTTATTTCTTCAAAGACAACAGGCAGTTCTTCTATCTTTATGGCAAAGGCAACCATGCCCCTGCTCTCATCGTCTGCGAATATTGTCAGTGTATCCCCGGTTTTGAGTTTAGAAACTTCCTCTCTTACAAGGGAGGTAACACTGCTCTGTCAAAGCCCTCCGCCTGTCAGATTTACCTGACTTGCTTCTGACCATGCTGCTGCCGGAGCGCTGATAAGCAATATAATAACAAGCAACTTTGCTATTTTAAGCATGACTGATAATAACAAATCCTATAACAGGAAATCAATAAAACCGGCAAAAAAAGCCCGGCCTCGGGTTTACGAGGCCGGGACTGGTTTGCATCAGAAGCCTTACTTTACGCTTATTGTCTTTGTAGTCTCATGGATAACAAAGCTGTCCTTGCCAGCTTCACCCGGAGCAGGGTCGAGCTGATAGCGGAGGACTACTGTCACATCCATCTCCTTGGCCTTAATCTCCCTGACCTTGGGTTTACCGGCCTCTTTTTCTACATCTTCATAAGGGAAATCAATCTCAAAGGTTTCAACCTTTGTCTGATTGGGCTGAAGGCTTGTATCACGGGTATATCCCATTTTGAAGTGCGCGCCGTAGATCATTGCATCACCGCGGCTATTGGTTGCCTGTGTCATATAAATCTTTGAACCCTTGAATATCTCTTTACCATCCTTTGTCTTCGCGGTCACATCCAGGACCAGCCTTTGAGGGGATGGTCAACCATCAGGCAGCCTGTGGCCTGCCTTATTGGTCATGCTGACCGTAACAACAGCCTTTGGTATTGAGTCCCCTGCCTTCATAAGGAACTTATAGCCTTTTGTCTCAACATCCACGGATATGCCTCTTTTCATCATGTCCGCATCACCATGAGCCGGCATAAGGTGTCCCTTGCCGTCCTTCTTCATGTGGCAGTCCTGACAGGTCTCTGTGCCGCCGGAAGGGATATAGGCATGCAGGTAGCTTCCATAAGCTGTTGCGCACTGGGAGGGCTGCGGGGCCTCAAGGTTTGGACCAAGTCCATGGCACTGTCCGCATGCTACAGCCTCGCTCATAATAGCGCTCTTTTTCATGGTCTTGTATGTTCCATCAGGATGCGCGCCATCTTTGGAGCCGTAAATAACGCCCTTTTCAGGTTCGCCGTCCTGCCATTTGTGGACAATGGCCTTTGTGTTATGACATACAATACAGTTAATGCCGACCTTTCTCAGGGTTGCAGCATCGCCGTCAACAAAGGCCTTTGCAAGCTGCTGGGCAAGCTCATCTGTTCCGTCTTTTAAGGCATGGGGCAGATGACATTTAAAGCATTGCGCAAAATGCTCCATTTTTACTTCTTCTACCTTCGTTGCCCCTGATTTCCCAAATGCCTTAAAGAGTCCGGCCTCTAATGAACCCTTGAAGCCGCCCATTGTCCTCTTGCTTCCAAAGAGCGAGCGGGAATGCATGGACTTTTCCCACTGTTCGAACTGGGCAGTATGGCACTGCTTACAGGAAGATACATCATACATCTTTGCGAGTTCATCAACAGTTTTTGCCTTCTGCGCGGAAGCAGTCAGCGGCAGAGCAATAAACATAACAATAAAAATTAGCTTCAAAAACCTCATAAACCCTCCTTTTAAAAAATCATGGATTATCATTTATCAGATATTCCTATCCTGCAAAGCAGGATTTTCCCTGTTCCTCCTACTGAATAATCTTTGTTCACCCCCTCTCTTAGGTTGATATGATGTATATCGCTATATAAGCGTATCACAATATAATGGACACTTCTACTAAAAAATAAACAAAGAGGAGGCGCTCTGTCAACATCAATTTATAATTAATATGTTCCTGGCGCCTTGGGAAAGCAAAGAAGAAATGGCGGAGGGGGTGAGATTCGAACTCACGGTAGAGTCGCCCCTACAACGATTTTCAAGACCGTCGCCTTCAACCGCTCGGCCACCCCTCCGGGAGTGATAATTATAACAGAAACAAAAAAAATTATTCATTGATTTATGTTAAAATAAAAAGCATTCAATTCAAAAAAACTCTTAAGAGGTAAATATGGACCATTCAGCGTGGCAGTTAATTCTTCAGGCAGGCTATGTAGTAAAAGGGGTTATGCTTATACTCCTTTTCTTCTCTATTGTTTCATGGGCGATTATTTTTTATAAGCAGAGATATTTTTCGAAGGCCAATAAAGAGTCGGAATATTTTTTGCGGTCATACAGGACGAACAAAAATGTGGCGGATCTCTATAAAGTCACAAAAAAGCTGCACCTAAGCCCTATCGCTAATGTATTTAAATCTGTTTACGCAGATGAGACCGGCAGGGAAGAAAATGAAGTGAAGCGTCTTCTCAGGAGATACGAGACCCTTGAATCGGTAAAGCTCGAAAAATATCTTAATTTTCTTGCTACCACAGGCTCAACAACACCCTTTATCGGACTGTTCGGTACGGTCTGGGGGATCATGGGTTCTTTCCAGGGAATTGGGGCGGCCGGTTCAGCCTCCCTTGCTGTAGTCGCTCCGGGCATGGCCGAAGCTCTTATAGCTACGGCAGCAGGTCTTGCAGCCGCCATACCCGCGGTAATTGCATACAATTATTATCTTAGTTCGGCCAGGCAGATGATAATAGACATGGAGGATTTTTCCGAAGACCTCCTGGAACTGTTTACCAGGGCAGGCAAATGAGAACAGGCAGAAACAGGTCTGTGCTTTCAGAGATAAATATTATTCCCTTTGTGGATATAATGCTCGTTTTGCTGGTCATTTTTATGGTTACGGCCCCGCTGTTGCAGCAGGGAGTTGATGTTAATCTGCCCCAGGCAAAAGGAAAGGAACTGCCCCCTGAAGAGAGGATATCTATCGTTATAAAAAGAGACCGGACTATTTACATGAACGATACTCCTGTGGCGCTGCCGGTAATGAAGCAAAAACTCGAAGCAATCAGCAAACTGAATCCCAATATTTTTCTGAAGGCTGACAAGGATGTGCCTTACGGACTTGTGGTGGAAATAATGGGAGAGATCAAGGAGGCAGGGATAGAGAAACTCGGGATGATAACCGAGCCAAAGCTCGACATGAAATGAGAGCGCCTAACATCCGGAAGATTGCCGCGTTTTCTGCACTGCTGCATCTGACTTTCATTGTTCTGGCGATTGTCCTTGTTAAATATTCAAAAAATGTTGTTCTGCCTTCGCCGTATACAATAAGCTTAGTGAGTCCTGAAAATGCGCGACAGCGCGGCGGCTCGCCTGTTTCTCAGTCAAAGGCAGTTGAGGCAAAGGCGACCGCGACGCAAAAAACTCCCGAGGACAGCAAAAAGATTATTGATGCGAATAAAAAAGTTGACCAGCAAAGGCTTGAGGACAGAATCTCGGAGCTCATTTCCAAAAAAAAAGTAGAGCGCATTGTGAATCTGCGAAAGGTTATTTCTGTAAAAGCCGGCGGCACAAAAACTGCTGCTAAGCCTTCGGAAAAAGAAGGAGCCGGAGGAGGCGCAAAGGGCGCGTTATTTGATAATTATTATGGAAAGATAACAGAAGAAATACGGCAGGAATGGATATATCCCGACATGGGGAAGAAGGAACTTGAAGCAGTTGTTTCAGTAATAATCAGAAAGGACGGGACGATTACGGTGCAGGGGATAGAGAAGAGTTCAGGGGATATGCTGTTTGACCGCTCTGTTTTAAAGGCTGTTACAAAAGCCTCTCCGGTGACCCCTCCACCATATGAAATGGAAATAGGGATGAGGTTTTATCCATGATGAAAACAGACAAAGGGCAAAGGACAAAGGGCAAGATTTTTGTATTTTTGTTTTTACTATTCGCTATTCACTGTTCACTATTCACTGTTGACGCTGAAGCAAAGATATACATCGACATCACATCGCCCTCAGCAAAGAAACTCCCCATCGCCATCTATGACCTGCAGGGGTCTTTGGGCAAGGAGATTTCCGAAATTATCAGGGAAGACCTTATCTTTACCGGACTTTTTATGTACATTGACAAGGCCTCGTATATAGAAGGGCCTTCTCAGGCATTCAACCCGCAGAACTGGACGCCTCTGGGTATAGAGGCTGTCATAAAAGGAAACATTAGTGTTGAAAAAGATTTAGCAGTTACTATTAATCTTTATGATACATCAGAGGTCAAGCCGATTCTGAGCAAGCAGTATCATACCGAAAAAGACCTTTTCCGGCAGCTTGCGCATACTATCGCCAACGATATATATCTGGCATTGACCGGCATGCCGGGCATTTTCAGGACTAAAATAGCTTTTGTTGCTGAAGACGAGGGAGACAAGGGCCTTTACCTTATGGACTGGGATGGGCAGAGGGTCAGGAAGTTGGGCTTGAAGGGCAAATTGGTGATGACTCCCCATTGGTCGTCTGACGGAACAAAAATAATTTATTCCTCTGAAAGGGGTAGACAATGGGGAATATTTTTGTTAGAATTTTTGACTATGAAGGAAAAGCGGATTTTTGTATCCAAAGGTATAAACATGGCCGGGGATTTTTTCCCGCAGGGCGATAAAGTGGCCTTTTCCTCAAGCAAAGAAGGCACTCCTGATATCTACATATTATCGCTGAGGGATTCTGCTCTTAAAAAACTTACTTCAACCTATGGCATTGAAGTTTCACCTGCGGTCTCCCCTGACGGCAATTCTATTGCGTTTGTTTCAGACCGCGGCGGAAGCCCCCAGATTTATATTATGCGCAGTGACGGCAGTGATGTGCGGAGGGTGACGTTTGAAGGCTCTTACAATACCTCCCCTTCGTGGTCGCCAAAGGGCGACAGAATAGTTTTCTCCTGCAGACGCGGTAAAAACCAGATCTGTATGGTAAAACCCGACGGCTCTGAACTGTTGCAGCTCACTGAGCAGGGCAACAACGAAGACCCTTCTTTTTCTCCTGACGGCAGATATATTGCGTTCAGTTCGGACAGGGAAAAAATAAAAGGCATCTATATTATGAGAGTCAATGGCGAGGCCCAAAAAAGGGTGAGCCCTAAAGGCCTGAATGCAGCCGGGCCAGGATGGTCGCCGAACTGATCCTGGTTAAAATTTAACAATACTCAATCTTATTTTAAGGAGGCCTAATGAGAAAAATCATGGCAAAAGAAGTAAAAAGGAACAAAATTTTTGGTGCAGCGTCTATTGCGCTTGTTCTGGCATCGTTTATGCTCCTGACAGGCTGTCAGAAAAAAGCGATAGTGCAGCCGGAGGTGTCGCAACCTTCTGCTCAACAGCCTGAGGCGATGCAGCAACAGAAAGGCGCTGAAAAAGTTACTGAGCAGAAGGTTGAAACTGTGAAATCCACGGATATAGCATCCCCTTACGCAGAAGAGAGAAGGGGCATGTTTGCGGACATTCTTTTTGATTATGACCAATACGATGTAAAAGAAGCCTACAAGCCTGAGATGCGGAAAATTTCCGAATGGATGGCGAAAAACAGCTCAGCCGTTGTCTCTATTGAAGGACATTGCGATGAGCGCGGAACAAATGAATACAACCTGGCGCTTGGAGACCGCAGGGCGAAATCCGTTAAAGACTATCTCCTGTCGCTCGGAGTGCCGTCTTCCCGAATTGAGACAATAAGTTACGGAGAAGAGAAGCCTGCATGTATGGAACAAAACGAAGAATGCTGGGCAAAAAACAGAAGGGCGCATTTTGTAATTTTAATGAAGGCGGGCAAGTAGTGAAAAAATTCTTGCCTGTGCTGCTGCTTTCCCTGCTTTCAGCGTGTGTTTCGAGTACTGATTTCGACCGTCTCAGATTTGACGTAAATGATCTGCGACGGGAATCGTTTTCAGCAAAAACAGAGATTGATTCCTTGAAAGAAAAGGCTGTCGGAACTGTGAAGGAAGATTCATTTGCTGCGGTCAGGGAAAGCCAGGTTGCGTTGACTTCGAGGGTCAACGATCTGTCAGGCAATCTTCAGGAACTAAGAGGAAGGTTTGAAGAAAACCGGTTTTTTGTGGATAAGACTTTGAAGGAATCTGTTTCGGAGCGGGATATTCTGCGGGCACAGATCAGCAGCCTCGAAAACCAGATGAAGATGTTAAAAGACAAGATGGCGGTTGTTGAAAACACTATCAGGCAAAAAGAAGAAGTACGCGGGCAGCAGGAGCCTTCTGCTCAGGCTGAAGCTCCCGAACAGAAGACTGAACCCGCGATGCCGGACACATCTGCGGAAAAGAAAGATGGTCGGGACGAAAGCACGAAGGCTTATGAAACTGCGTATCAGGCGTTCAAGGACAAAAAATATAAGGAATCCAGGGAAAAATTCGAGGCCTTTCTTAAGGATTATCCAAAAAGCGGGCTGGCCGGCAATGCGCAGTTCTGGATTGCGGAGACTTATTATGCAGAAAAAAATTATGAGGACGCCATTCTTGCCTATGAATCTCTACTGAAAAAATATCCTGACAACAGAAAGATAAGCAGCGCATTATTGAAGCAGGCGTTCTCCTTCATTGAAATAGGAGACAGCAGGACAGGCAAAATAATACTGAACAAGCTGATTGAAAAATATCCTGATTCCTCAGATGCCGAGCTTGCCAGGAAGAAACTTGCTGAACTGGATAAAAAGAACAGCAAGAAAAAATGATCCTATAAAAAGCATTTGGCCGCAGATAAGCGCAGATAAAAAATTTTTGCAACTCTAATGAGAGTCTGTGTATAAAATCTGTTTTTTAGTCTGTCATTCCCGAAGTTCTTAATCGGGAATCCAGTGTGCTTTAAAAACAAAGACTTCTGGATACCCGCCTTCGCGGGTATGACAGCAAAATCGTCTGGTGCGATACTTTTGCAAGAGCCTCTCTGTGGTTAACTTCTTTATTCAGGTTGTCTGTTCCAGTCCTTTTTTAGCCTTATCATGCTGAGGGTCTAGCTTTAAGGCCTTCTGGAAACTGTTGTGCGCCCTTTTTTTCAAACCGGCCTTGATATAGATTAAGCCGAGGTTTGCATGGAGGTCTGCGTTAAAAGGCTCCAGTTTTATTGCCTGATGAAGCGCCTCCTCAGCCTCTTTCAGTCTGCCCGGGACTTTTGAATAAGTCAGGGACAGATAGTTCAGATAGCCGGCGTTATCAGGGCTCATTTTTATCGCCCATTTAAAATGGTCGATAGCCCCCCGGAAATTTCCTTTTTTAAATTCCGCGATTCCCCGCTTAAACTGGTCTTCGGCCTTGCCGCTTTCCGCCTGGGCGGTCTCTTTGATTTTTACTCTGGATTTTACGGCAGTCAGGGCTTCCTTTGGCGCAGCAGTTTCCTCAATCATTCCCAGAGACCAGAGTACGTAGAGAATTTTCAAGGCCTCGAAGGATCCCATCCATGAACCGTCAATGAGCTCCTTAATAGTTTTTTTGCCGTCGATAAGAGAAAGGATTTTTTTGTCCTGCGAGCTAAGCTCAAGATCCTGAAAAAGGCTGAAAGGATCTTCACTGAGCTTCAGCACAGAATCAGTGTCAGGCATTTCATTTCGGATCCTCGTCCAGTTGATGATCCTGTTTACTCCGGCGTATATAAGATTGCCCATACTCATCTTCAGCGAAATGACTTCCTGTGCAGGAATGTTTCCATCTTTGAATTCATACTCCGCATCTTCAAGGAGAAACATGCTCTGGATAATCTCATTTACCTGATACTTAAGTCCCCAAAAAATTTCTTTTGGGGTCAGATACCCGAGTTCAACAAGGATAGCCCCCTGTTTTTTCCCGCTGGATTTTAATATCTCTACGGATTTATCGTACTGCTCTATTGTTAATTTGCCGGCTTTCAGGAGCATTTCACCTAATCTGTCATCCTCATATGTAGAAGAAGCGAAAATAACGTCGCCCATATTCAGATATATATTTTTTGTGGCGGAGCTGGTAGAAACAGTAAGCGTGCCTGTTTTTCTGTTTCTGTTGAGCAGGACGAGTATTTTTACAAGACTTATGTCTTTAATATTGCCTTTCAGCGGTATTTCCATTGCCGGCGTCTCCTGTTGTTTTATTGTCTGTCACGAAAAGCTACCTGTATCTGGAAACCATAAAGCGGAATATTTCCACTTTTTCCTCAGGATTGATCCAGGCCTTCATCTTCGCTATCCGCAGTTGTTCTTCGACCGAGTTCACGCCCTCAAGATCAGGGAGAAGAAGCCCCTTTCGTGCCCCATGCACAACAATAATGCCGTATTTCTTCGGATCAAGCTCACTGAGGTCGGCAACCTTTTCAGGCGGTGAGAGCACATCTACTGAATATGCCAGATCATTTAACTCATCCGCAGCAACCGGATCAAAACGCGGGTCCCGGGTTGCGGCGGATATGGCATTTTTTATTATCTCCTGCGCCACATTTTCAGTGCATGGCATAAATGTTCCTATACATCCCCGCAGATTGCCTTTTTTCCTGAGGCTCACAAACACCCCGGCCTTTGCTGTCATTTCAGGGGTAAGCTCTTTCGGCGGGGGTATTTCATGTCCGGTCTTTACAAACTCTTCAACAGTTTTTTTGGCAAGTTCCACAAGTTTATGCATTTATTTTTCTCTCTGGAGTGAATACTCTGAAATTGCAAGCAGGGCGTTCTTTGCCTGACTGTCAGGGAAAACAGAGAGTTCGGCTGTGGCCTCATCTACAAGGGCCTGGGCCTTTTTCAGCGCCAGTTCAATTGCATGGTGTTTCCTCAGGAGCGCCATGATTCTCGACAACCCTTCCTCTGAAAAATCCCTGAGGATCTGTTTAATTTCGTTCTGCTCATCTTCTCCGGCTGTTGTCAGGAGACAGAGCAGGGGCAGGGTTATCTTGCCCTCTTCCAGATCCTTGCAGAGTTTCTTGCCGAGAGCATTTTCATCTGCCATATAATCGAGTATATCGTCTGCCATCTGAAACGCAACGCCTGTCTTCATGCCGAAACTGGAAAGTGCGTTTTCCTGTTCTTTTGGCAATTTCCCTATAATAGCGCCTAGCCTGCAGGCAGCAGAAATAAGTGCCCCGGTCTTTGCGGATATTATCTCAAGATATTCCTCTTCTGTTATATCAGGGTCCCCTGTCCGGTTAAGCTGCAACAGTTCGCCTTCCGTCATTCTGGTAGTGGCGCTTGAGAGGATTTCCATAATGCTCTGGTTGTTTTGCATAACAGCAGTCTTTAAGGCGTTGGAATATAAAAAATCACCGACCAGGACAACGATCTGGTTGCCCCAAAGGGAATTGGCGGTAGGCCGGCCTCTTCTTGTATCTGCCATATCCACGATATCATCGTGAAGCAGCGAGGCGGTGTGAATGGACTCTATAATGCCAGCAATGTCAATATCTGCCTTGCCTGTGTATCCCGCCAGATCAGCGCTGATCAGATGAAAGAGCGGCCTCAGTCTTTTCCCCCCGCTTGAGATAATATAGTTGCCTATTAACGGGATAAAAGGGATCTTGTTTTCGAAGAGTTCTTTCATGTTCAGCTCTACAAGCCGGAGCTTTTCTTCGTAGAGGTCAAAAACTTCCTGCAGATTCATTTTCTGATGATAGGGCAGAGCATGTTTTGATGTCAAGCTAAACACCTTTTCCTTCTGTAATTCGAATTCTGAGTTTTTCCAGCTCAGCCTCAGAGCCGGCAAGCTTTTTCAGGTCATGCGGCCTGAATGCGCCTTTTTCAGTTATGATCGCCGTGACATATTTTGCAGGGGTCATGTCAAAGGCCGGATTTCTAACCTTGACACCCTCCGGGGCTATTCTGCATTTCCCAAATACATTCGTCACTTCTTCCGGGTCCCTTTCTTCAATAGGGACAAGGTCTCCTGAAGGGATCGAAAAATCAACGCTGCTTAATGGTGCGGCAACATAAAACGGGATATTATGCTCTTTGCAAAGCACTGCTACTGTATACGTCCCGATCTTGTTTACTACATCCCCGTTTTGCACTGTCCTGTCAGTGCCGACTATGGCAAGGTCTATCTGACCTTTCTGCATGAAGGCTCCGGCGGAATTATCTGTTATGAGCGTCACATCAATGCCTGCTTCCATAAGCTCCCAGGCAGTAAGCCGTGCTCCCTGAAGCACAGGTCTTGTCTCATCAGCAAAGACACTAAACTTTTTCCCCTGCTCTTTCGCAACAAGCATTGGGGCTGTTGCAGTGCCGTAGCCGCCGGTTGCAAGTGAGCCTGCATTGCAATGCGTGAGAATGGTGTCGCCGTCATGGATGAACTGCGCGCCCCACATCCCTATTGCCCGGTTTGTCCGGACGTCTTCTTCGAGTATTCGTTGGGATTCCTCTATCAGAAGCTCTTTGAGTTTGGATACGGGCTCCTCTCTGTTGCCGGAAAGAAATTTCTTGAGTCTTTCAACCGCCCAATGTATGTTCACAGCCGTAGGCCTTGTGGAGAGCATTGTATCGAAGACCGGCATGAGCTTTGCCGTAAAACTTTCAAAGGTCTCAGCCTGTATTTCCCGGGCTGCGAGGGCTATCCCCATAGCAGTTGCGATACCGATAGCCGGAGCGCCCCTGATCCGGAGCTTCTTTATCCCTTCAGCCACCATAAGGTAGTTGTCGCATTCTATATAAACGACTTCAACCGGCAGCCGCGATTGATCGAGCATAACTACCTTTCCGTTTGACCATTCAATTGTCTTGACCATCTGCTTTTCCTTTCATCCTATAAAAAGCATTTGGCCACAGATTTGCACAGATTTGCACAGATACTTCAAAGACTTATCAAACGTTTGTTTTATCTGTGTCGCTTAGAAGCGCCTACTTTTGGTTATCCGTGTTCATCCGTGGCTAACTGCTGTTTTTGGGTTCATATCAGGTATCTCATAAATATACTTGCCACTGTAAAATATATTATTAACCCGAGGACGTCATTAAACACCGTCACAAAGGGACCTGCGGTAATCGCAGGGTCAATCCCGGCCTTGTCCGCTATCGTCGGTGTCAGTATTGCGATGCTTATGGAACTGCTGATTGCGAGGAACATTGAAATCCCGACAACCACGCCGAGCATCGGCATCCCTTTGAGGGCGCTTGCTGCCGCTGCAATAGCAATCCCTGTTATGCCTGCGATCATCAGTCCGGCGAGCAGTTCCTTTGACGCATACCTCCAGTAATTATTAATTGAATTAAGCCCTATGTTACGGACCATGGTTGTGGAAACCTGCAAGCCTGCATTGCCTGCCATCCCCATTATTACAGGGACAAACGCTGCAAGCACGACAAGAGTTGCAAGTGTATTCTCAAACCTGCTGACCACGATGCTTGAAATCAGCCCGCCGAAAAGGCAGAGCGCAAGCCATGGTATGCGGGTTTTGACTATGTCAAGCAGCCTGGCATCCTCAATGTTTCCGAATCTGACCTCCGAGGTGCCCGCAATATGGAACATATCCTCGGTCGCCTCCTCTTCCATTACATCCATTATGTCATCAACGGTCACAATGCCGAGCATGGCATTATCAGAATCAACAACAGGTATGGCTACAAGGTTATATTTGGACATCATCTCAGCAACAACCTCCACGTCTTCATTCGGAGCCACAAGCTTAATCTTTGTCTCCATTATATCTGAAAGCCTTATTGACGGATCTGCAAGCAGCAATTCCCTGAGGGAGGTGGCTCCGAGCAGTTTTCCCTCTGCATCAACCACATAAATGTAATATACAGTCTCTATATCCTCAGCGTCTTTTTTGAAATTCTCTATGGCCTCTCTCACAGTGCTATCAGGCGCATAAGTTATAAACTCCTTTGTCATCAAACTGCCTGCTGTATCCTCTTTGTGCGCCAGAAGTTCCTGAATATCCTCAGCTTCCTCTTTTTCTATGCGGCCAAGAATCTCCTTAGCCTTTTTCGCAGGCAGGTAGCTCAGCACGTCAGCGGCATCGTCAGAGGACATCTCCTCAATAATATCCGCAGCCTTCTCAGCATCAATTGCGCTTATTATCTCTGCCTGCGCTTCAGGGTGGAGTTCAGAGAGCGCCTCTGCAGCAATCTCTATATCCAGGCCTTTAAAAAAATGCGCGCCTTCCTCAGGCGGCGCCTTGCTTATTATCTCTGCAATATCTGCAGGATGAAGCTCAGAGACCATCTGCCTCGGCACAGTCAGGGCAATTGCCTTGAGTTTAGGCTTCAGGGGCTGGATATAGTTCCAGCTTATCAATTTATACGGCATGCGGGCGCGCAATAGTTTTTGGAATTTTTCACTCCCAAGCCTTATGCCAAGACTCCTCAATGCGCCTCTCATGCCTACATCAACAGCAAGCAAAACTGCATCCCCTTCATAACTTTCGAGCTTTATGTCATTTGCGCGCACAACATTTGCGCCATTAACGTCAACTATCTGCCTGTCAAAAATATCTCTTACGAGCAGGAGGTCGTCTTCATTCATCTCATAGGGCTTCAGGTCGTCTTTATATAAAGCCGCAGAGATTATTCTCTTGTTGAACATGTTCAGGACATTCCATGTGAGATTAAAGAGCTTTCTTTTTTTCTCGATAATAAGACTGGAAATCTTCGGCAAGGGGTCGCCTTTAACAACAACAAGGTCCTTCACCCTGCCGAGTTCTTCGCCTCTGGGGTCAAGAACAGGTTTCCTTAATATTTCACTTACAAATAGTTCACTGAAAAACGGCATAGTATCTCCCGGGATTAAAAAGAAGTTTTGACGTTTAAGTATAGCTCAGCAGAGGTATTTGAGCAACAGTAAATGAGAGAAGGTCAAGGCAAAATGTTTTGCTCGTTGACAATGTGCACCATTTATGATAATTTTAAGTTAAAATAAGAAAAGAAGAAATGGGATGGTATTTTCTATGGAGGTGAGTTTATGAGAACAAAAAAGTTTGTGATGGTTTTTCTCTTAGTATTCTTTGCAGCTCTTCTTGCGTCTCAGGGGTCTGCCTTTCAACCACAGACATATACTTTGATGGAAGGGAAAAGACTCGGACTTGCAATGACCGGCAATCCGTCATCTTTGCATAAGGTCTTTGTGGGCTTCAGGGAGCGGCCTGGCGACTCGGAAGAGGCGCTTGTTGTAAAGGCAGGAGGCAAGGTTAAGTACAGGTATTCGTTGGTTCCGGCTATAGCAGCCACTGTCCCTGAGTCTGCCATAGAGGGACTGCTCAGATCCCCCCAAGTAAGCTATATTGAGCTTGATGATATGGTTTATGCCATAGATGCCGAGTTGGATAATTCCTGGGGAGTAAAAAGGATAGGCGCAGGCACGGTTCATGGCGCAGGCAATAAGGGGCAGACTGTGAAGGTGGCTATTATAGATTCCGGAATTGACTATAACCATCCCGACCTCAGCGCAAATTACGCAGGCGGATATGATTTTGTCAATAAAGATAGCGACCCATTTGATGACAATGGCCACGGAACACACGTGGCAGGCACTGTGGCAGCGGTGGACAACAATGCAGGGGTTGTTGGGGTGGCGCCGGAGGCCCGGCTTTACGCCTTAAAAGTCCTCGGCGCCAATGGCAGCGGAAACTATAGTGATGTAGTGGCGGCTGTGCAATGGGCTGTTAACAATGGGATGGAGATAACTAATAACAGTTACGGCAGCAGTACAAATCCAGGCCTGACAGTAGAGCAGGCATTTGATAATGCCTATAACGCGGGTTTGCTCCATGTGGCGGCAGCCGGCAACTCCGGTAACAGCACAGGCACAGGCGATAATGTGATTTTTCCTGCAAGATACGCATCTGTTATAGCCGTAGCAGCCACTGATAAGACTGATACGAGGGCCTCTTTTTCGAGTACAGGAACAGCAGTGGAACTGGCAGCTCCGGGAGTAAGCATTAATTCGACTGTGCCGCGCGGAGGCTATGCCTCATGGAACGGCACTTCCATGGCCTCCCCTCATGTTGCCGGCACAGCCGCACTGGTTCTGGTCAGCGGCGTTACTGACTCTAATAATAATGGCCGCATCAACGACGAGGTTCGGCAGATACTGAATGCGACGGCTGATGACCTCGGTATCACAGGGCGGGACACCTGGTATGGTTTTGGTCTCGTAAATGCCCTTGCTGCTACAGGCACATTGCCGCCTGCGCCGGTTACTGCTACTGTTAATTCTATCACTTATGCCGAAAGCAGAAGGGACCTCCTGATTACCGTCTCCATAGTTGATGTTTCCGGAAATCCGATTGCCGGCGCCTCTGTCTCAATTAACCTCTTCCGTAATGGCGCCTTCGTATCATCAAGTACAGGCATAACCGGAAGTGGCGGGACCGTAACCTTCCGCCGGAAAAATGCACTTAAGGGCTGTTATGAGACAAAGGTCACCAGCGTAGCAGCGGATGGTTATGCCTGGGACAGCGTCACTCCTCCGAATGGTTACTGTAAACTATAAGAATAATCGTAACTGCTCAGGTTGCTTAGCCCTTTAGTCTGTAGGCTGTTAGGCAAAAGACGGAGCATGTGCTGAACCGGCACGTCTCATATCTCATGTTTTGTTGTTGCTAACAGTCTAAAAGACTACAGCCTATAGACCTGAGTAGTTACGAATAATCCATAAAATAGCACAGGGTGCGCCACAGGCGCACCCTTTTTTTTGATAATTACAAACGCAGTTATTGACGTGTCCGTACTCTCCGGCCTGTCAGAATGAAGTATGCCCGTCCCATGCAAAGGTCTTGTCTTTGCCGTGCATCTTCGCCCGGTACATGGCCTTGTCTGCATTACTTATGAGTTGCTTCACCTCTGTGCCGTCTGCAGGAAAGGTCGAAATGCCGATACTGACCGTCATCTGCTCCTTTTGGTACTGCGTCCAAGTCCGGTCCAGCTTATGCTTCACAGTGTTGCGTATCCTCTCAGCCACGAAAAAAGCCTCGTCCCTGTCAGTCTGCGGCATGATGACGGCAAACTCCTCTCCCCCGATCCTTGCCAGCACATCGATAGTCCTCAGGGATTCAAAGATCAGCCGTGAAAAGCGTATGAGAATATCATCTCCTGCCGGATGGCCCTCGGTGTCGTTGAAGAGCTTGAAATCGTCTATGTCTATAATGCAGAGCGATAATTTCAGGTTGTGCCGTTCTGAACGGTCTATTTCCTCGTCAAGCCTTTCCTGAAAATACCGTCTGTTATAGAGGTTCGTGAGGGGATCAGTAAGCGACAGTTCCTTCATGTTTTCTGCCAGATTATAATAGTTCGACCCTTTAAGCGCTATTGAGGCATAGTTGGCAAAAGAATGGATAAGGGCGAGGTCTTCCTCCATAAACACTTCCCCTGTTATCTTGTCCGAGATGTTCAGCACCCCGATGGTCTCATCTCCGACCTTCAGGGGGATGCTCATAAAGGAAGGAGTCTTGTAGATAGGCCTGTTCTGTATCGAGAATTCCTTTTCTATGTCTTTGGATATTACAGGGACGCTGTTCTGAAAGACTTTCCCTGCTATGCCTTCCCCGGCCATGATCTTCATGTCCGTAAAAAGCCACTTATTGACGCCGTGGACTGCCTTGACGCTCAGTTCCGTCTGTCCGTCTTCAACGAGCATAAGCGAGCCCCTCTCCGCCTTTAATATCCTTATGGCCGTATCCACGATCGAGCTGTAAAAGGCTTCGGGCCGGTCAAATGCGAGGTCCAGCCCTGAAGTCGCAAGGTTGAGCATGGTCATCTCTTTCATCCTTGCGGCGTAGCTGTCCTTGACCGATACGGTCGCAGCCAGGGCAGCGATGAGATGGAAGACATCGAGGATCTCCTCTTCTTCCTCGCTGCTCAGTTCTGTGTTATACAGGCACAAAAGCCGGCACGTGTCGTCTCTGTTAAAACAGGGAAAGAGCCTGAGGGATGTTATTTCTTCGTCAAGGCCGAGCCCTTTGATCTCTGACAGGTCATCACAGTATATGGGTTGTTGCTTCTTCAGCGCTTCAGCTATAATCCAGGCGCTTTGACTGAAACGTACCGTGGCAAAAGTTTCCTTGAGTCTTCCCGCATTGAAGATGCTTTCGAAATGCTCTCCTCGCTGCGCCATTATCGATAATGATTCCACATTGAACAGAAATATCAGCATCTCCGAAAAAAGCGCATGGAGCCGGTACTCTGAACCCTGCTCCTCCGGCTCCGTCCAGCCTACTGTTGGCATATTGGCAAGAAGCCGCATAATCGCCTTTGTCCGGAGGCGCTTCTTCTTTAACTGTCTGTTTTCCGCCCTATTTCGTATGGTCAGGTGGTAAAGCTGCCTGATGTTTTCTGAGAGTTTCTTGGTTCCTCGCTGTTTAGAGTGGGTAAGATTGAAAAGGGTATGAGTGGAGGGGTTAAAATAGAGCATTATGAGAGATACAGATCTTTTTCAAATAGCGTTGGGGCTGACACCCCCGTGGCAGGTGTCGAGTGCGGAATTCA
>CAMTXX010000008.1:0-18187 GCA_947085825.1 uncultured Nitrospira sp.
CTGATCCGCTTTACTACGCCCTCGGTTATTCTGTTCTGTTCCATGCTGCCTATTGTAGCCGATCACCACTCCCCGTGTCCAGCAAAAATGTGGGACATGGTCAGCTATTAAGAGGGGATAAAGGGGTGTGTTAGTTTTTGCCTGTGAAAATCATATCCAATAAGCTGTTTGCCCTTTAAATATGTCCAGAGCTTTATCTCTGCTTTCGTACTGTTGTTTCTTAAACGCCTGGCTGCCTCTTTCAGTTTTGGATTATATTGTATTTTCATAATAAACACACCCCTATCCCCTCTTTTTAGAGGGGAACTTAAAACTACCCACTCAATATGAGGAAGAGCTAATTTTAATCATTTAATTGTAATGCATCAACAATGAATACCGGCTTTTTCATTCTGCCGGCAATGCTGCGGCAACTACCCTGATAAGGTCTTTTATCTCCTGCTCCATGACAGTTCGCGCGTCAAGGAGCAGGGCGTCTTTGCTGATCCTTGAGATAACAGGGGGCGAGCCATGTCTGAGCCTGCTCTCCAGTTCGTTGACCGATATCCCTTCAGGTCTGACCTGGACCGCAAAGGTCTGAAACTCCTTGTCAGGCAGTGAACCGCCGCCTGCCTTTGACATGTCCTGCACAACCCTGATATCCGTGTTTTTGGCTGCTTTTCTGAGTCCCGCAGCTATCTTTCGGGCACGCTGCTTTATCTCCTCAGGAGACTGGAAGAGCATCTTCAGTACAGGGATATTATCCTTGGCGCTATCTATGTCCATGTATTCCATAAGGGTTGCCTCGAAAGCCGCTATAGTCAATTTATCGACCCGCAAGGCGCGCGCAAGCGGATTCTTCCGGATTTTCTCTATATATTTCTTTTTTCCGACTATGAGACCGCCTTGAGGGCCTCCAAAGAGCTTGTCCCCGCTGAAGGAAACCAGATCAACACCTGCTTTTACGATCTCCTGCACCGTTGGTTCGGTATGTATGCCATAAGGCTTGAGGTCCACAAGACACCCGCTTCCGAGATCGAACATCACCGGGATCTTCTGTTTCCTGCCGAGCATGACAAGTTCATCAATCTTAACCTCAGAGGTGAAACCTGTTATCTGATAATTGGACTGGTGCACCTTCAGGATAAGGGCGGTGTTTTCATTCACTGCATCGGCGTAATCATGCAGGTGGGTCTTGTTTGTTGTCCCTACCTCCCGTAAAACAGCATTGCCGGCAGTCATTACATCAGGGATCCTGAATGAGCCCCCAATCTCAACGAGTTCGCTCCTTGAGACAATTACCTCCCTGTCTTTGGCCATTGCATTAAGACATAACAGGACAGCGGCAGCATTGTTATTTACAATCAGGGCGTCTTCCGCGCCCGTAATCTGCCTGAGGAGTCTCCTGGTATGGCTATGCCTCTTTCCTCTCTTTCCTGTCTCGAGATCATATTCGAGATTCGAATATCCCCTTCCCGCCCTCGCAACATTTTCGAGGGCTTTTTCAGAGAGCGCCGCACGCCCAAGGTTCGTATGCAGGACTATCCCGGTCGCATTTATGAGAGGCAAAAGGCTGTAGGAAGAAAGTTTCTTTATCTCTGCTTCAATACCGGCACACAGCGCTTCAGAAGAAATTTCAACAGCCTCACCGGCAAATATCCTGCTGCGCACTGATTCCAAAACAGTCCGTATCGCCTGAATGACCACCTTTCTTGGGGAAAAAACAAGCCACTGAGCGCCTTGAGGCCCCTTGAGCAGTTCATCAACAGATGGTATCCCCGCAAGGATTTTCTGTTTTTCATCCGGATGTTTCTTCAAGACAGGCCCATCTTCTTCAGTGTTTCATCCGCGCTGCTTGCCCCCGGGGCTTCTTCAGGCAGGTAAAGCATGACTCCCCCTTTTACAGGCCTGACAGCTATTTTCCCTTCTTTTGCAAGGTTGTTTGTTACTTCAACCGGGTTTTCTCCTGGAAAATACTTTTTAAAGGCCTCATTAAAACCCGAATATACTGTATGAATCCCCTTGTACCCTTCCTTCCTCAAGCTTACTATCGCTTTCTTAACAAACTCTTCATGGGAAAGCCTTTCTTCCATAACATCCTCCTTAAAAGTTTTTTGTCTTTGATGCCGTCATATTAGTACTACAGCTTAGTACTACAGCGAATTTTTTGGATTTATTCCCCCTTAATAAAGGGGGTGAGGGGGTTGTTGCCTTGCTTTTGCCTCTGCCTTCATCAGAACAACCCCCTTTATCCCCCTTTTCTAAGGGGGAATTTCACTGCCTTCCCGATATACCAGAAAAGTTCGCTGTAGTATTAGTCAACGGGTCTTCTATTGCCGCCTCCCTGAAACCCTTTTCTCTGAATCTGCAACTGTCACACAAACCGCAGGGCACATGAAGAGCCCTGAGTTGGGAGTTTGGAGTTTTTAGTTCGGAGTTTTCTTCTTTGTAACTTTGAACTTTGAACTTTGAACTTTGAACTCCTGCATTAGCAGGCTGCGGGTCATAACAGCTCCAGGTCAAAGAATAATCAAGGCCAAGTTCAATGCCTTTTTTTATTATCTCTGACTTAGTCATATGGACCAGAGGCGCCCTTATCTTAAATTTAAGCTTCCCTTCAACCGAGGCCTTTGTTGCAAGGTTCGCCATCCCCTCAAAAGCATTGAGATATTCCGGCCTGCAGTCAGGATAGCCGCTGTAGTCAATCGCGTTAGCTCCTATATATATCTGTTCCGCCTCAATAACCTCTGCCCATCCAAGCGCAAAGGAGAGGAATATGGTGTTGCGGGCAGGCACGTAAGTAACAGGAATCCGTGATGAGTGATGAGTGATGGGTGATAAAGGCGGTGATAGGTGATGGGTGATGGGTGATGGGTTTTTGTCTTTGAACTCATTACCCATCACCCATAACTCATTACGGTCTTTAGGCACTTCAATTTCCGATGTCAATGCCGAGCCTCCGATGTCCCTGAGATCAAAGTTTACAATAAGATGCTTTTTCACCCCGAAAAACTCTGCAACCATTTTTGCGGATTCCAGCTCTCTCAGATGTCTCTGTCCATAGTCAAAGCTGAGAGCATACAGTTCCTTGCCCTCTGCATGGACAATAGCCATCGCTGTAGCGGAATCCACGCCTCCGCTCAAAAGCACAACCGCCTTGTCAGCGTGCTCAGGGGCCATCATCAATATATGTCGTCTTTCGTGCCTTCAACACCATCAGTTCCGGCGCTAACGATATAAAATGAATCATCTGTTATCCTGTAAATATAGGGACGCCCCCATACATCGTTTGATTGTGTTATCTGATCAAGGGTCAATGGGTATGTGGAATGTTCAAACCGGAAGGTTTCTATCTTCAGTCTGAGTCCGTCGATCTTTTTAGATGCGCTGAAAATTTTAAAAACATCACTCTTTTGGATAAAGACACCTGCCAGCGAAAAACATAATGAGAGAATGACCGCAAAGTAAGGCAAATATCCGAGCATGACCGATGAGGGGGTTTTTACAACAACGCGCTCTTCTGTTTTAACGGGAACGGTTGAAACCGTTTCTATAAACTCTTTTTCCAACAGCGACAGAAGAATTTTAGAGACCTCAAAGCTGTCTTGTCCGCTAATATCTATTATGGCGCTCACATCGTTCTCCCCGTCAACATATGCAAAAATCTCCAGCTCTTCCGCCGTAAGTCCCGAAGATGTCTTTACCCCCTTTTTAAACAGACTGTCAAGTGTGATCCTGCCCTGTATGAGAGACCACTCATCAACAATCCTCAGTCCCTCCATAAGCAGATGCTGGGTATCCAGGGAAAATGGCAAATCCTTATCCGGAGGCACACCCTGCACAGCAAATTCATATGTCCCCTGTTTCCAACCGAAAAGCTGTATTATCGTCTCCGTAATCTGTCCCTGCAGAATATCCTTTATTACTTCTTTTTCAACAAAATCGTTTCTTATCAATATATTGCCGAGCCTGGCGCCGGTTTTACGCTGTTCTTCAAGCGCTGTTTCAAGGTCTTCCTCTTTTACGCACCCCTTTTTGAGGAGAATCTTCCCTAAGCGATTGTCTTCCATCCGCCTCTTTGACTCCGCCCCTCCGATATTCCCATCAATAAAGAGGAGTCTCACCTTGTCCGTTTTCCCTGTAAGTGTCAAGACGCCTGTCTTGCGCTGGAAATAGATAAGCTGAAGTATGTCAGCAAGCCCGAAATCCGTTAAAGAGCCTTCTAAAGCCATCCCTTTGCTATCCTCTCTCTGGTTAGGATATTAGAAATAATATATATGAGCCCTGCAAAAAAGACCGCCCCCCATGTAAAAAAACCGTGTGCATAAAGCAGTCCGTCTCCAGAGAATATCATATTCATAACAGGCAGGAAAAGAAAAAACAGAAAAGGCCATAAAAAGATGAACCCAACTGCAATCTTCCCTGCGTAAATCTGAGAAACTCCCGGCAAAAGAAAAGAAAATATCTTCATGATATCCCTGCGCTTTTTCTGATGCTCATAGATAGCAAGAAGCCTGGCAACTCTTTCCTTCACCTCAAGTTCATCCATCTTCACAATAGACGCGTAACACGCCGGACACATCTGGCCCCATGTAATGCGTTTTTCGCAATGCGGGCAGAGGATGGCGCTGCACCGTTTGCATCTATACGCCTTGTTCTTTATAGTGTTGTTCAGGAAAAAATAAAGGATGATCAGCAATACGGCAATGCCTGAGATAAAAAACGCGGGCAAAACTGTAAAGCCGAAGGTGGAGGTTTTTTCAGTAATCCCTGGTGCGAAGGAACGAAATTCAGCAAAGGAAAGCGTCTCATCTGCCACCAGCCTGTTGGGGTGCCGACTGTAAATTGCCCTATAATCCAAGACCGCATCCCTGTCTATCTCGAGCGCCCGCTTGAAATACTCATTCCCCTTTGCATAGTCGAGGAGTTCCCTTGATATTTGTGAGAGATTATAATAGGCTGAAGCAAGAGGCTTGATATCCGCAGCCTTCAGATAATAAGTTATCGCCTCTTCCATCTTTCCCAGCCCGACATAGCAATTGCCGAGATTCACATAAACCCTGGGATCAGGCCTTCTCTGAAGCAGTTTCTGATATGCTGCAACAGCCTCATCATAGTGTCCTTCACGCTTCAATGCAAGCGCATAAGAAAAAAGCGGGGCATAATCATTGTTGTCCTTTAATATCGCAAGGGCATACCTGTTGTCTTTTGCCTCATTCACCTCTACAATCGCCTTCATGGCAGGGGAGGGCAGTATGTGGATAAAGAAAGAAGCCGCCCTGAAGATAAAAGGTGAAAAAACAAGAAATACCAGGAAAAGATAAACTACTATCCTGTCGGATTTTTTCATATAAATACCGAGCAGCATCAGCATCCCTGCAAGAAACAAAAAAGGACTTATCAAGGAAAGAACAAGAAGTATAATAAGCATGATCAGGGGGTATTTTGACTCTGCAATATCGTGGCTGAACAGCCGGACATCGCCTGGAAATCTTGCCGCGATGATTATCACTATCGCAGCCACCAAAGAAAATGTCAGACTAAAAAATAAACTGCCGGCCAGGGTGAAGGCCCACCAGAAATTCCTTGAGTAAGCGCTTAGGCCTTCAATAATGTAGTCAACGCTTTCAAATATCCCGGTAGATGACAGTGAAAAACTTGTTTTTGCCAGTTCAAAATAAACAGCCGGAAGGTTGGGGGATTCCTTTAAGGCCTCTTTAAGCAGTTGAGCGGATTCCGATCTGTTTTCGCGTGCCTTCTCAAGCAGCAGGTATGAATAAGCCTCAGTGCTTCTGAGGCCGCTGTTCAACCTTGTTTCCTGAAGGTCTTCGCCAAAACAGACAACCGGCAGGGTTGTAAGATACAGCAATATAATGATAAGAAACCGTTTCATGCTAAAAACCTCAGTTGGCCACGGATGACCAAAAGTAGGCGCTTTAAGCGACACAGATAAAACAAACGTTTGATAAGGATAAAAGGCTTCACCCAACAGTAGGCGCTTAAGCACAAAAAGGTGATTTGCTCTGTTTGCATAAGTCTTTGATATATCTGTGTAAATCTGCGTAAATCTGTGGCTAAATGCTTTTTTTAGGTTCATGCTTTTTGCCGATCTTCAGTTCCGTTCCCCTGACAAGACGGGATATGTTTTCTCTATGCATTATAAACATCATAAGGGTCATGAACAAGGCTATCGGGAGCTTTTCCCTTGTATCAAACAATATCATACTTACCGGCAAAAATCCAAAGGCCACCAGGGCGCCCAGAGACGAATATTTTGTTGTAATGACCGTCAACAGCCATAAAATAACGGAAAAAAACGCGGTTACAGGAGAATAGATGCCGAGAACTCCAAGGCTTGTGGCTACGCCTTTGCCGCCTTTGAACTTCAGGAACAGGGAAAAATTGTGTCCCAGTATCGAACATATCCCGATCACCCCTTCATACAAAACACCAGCCTCAAAGTGCCGCGCAAGCAATACAACTGCCGCGCCTTTCAGAATGTCCCCGCAGAGGGTAATAACAGCAGGCCATCTGCCGGTAGTCCGCAGTACATTTGTTGCTCCGATATTTCCGCTGCCTTTTTGTTTCAGGTCTATTCCCCTGCTTCCGGCTATCAGAAGGCCGGTAGGTATAGACCCTATAACGAAGGCCGCGATTGAGAGGAATATTATCTTCAAATCTTCTTCCAAAAAGAGATGGTATACTGTATCCCTGAGGTGACTGACAGCGCCACGGCTATTCCGATAAAAACAATCCCGATATCATAAAGGTCCACAGGGAGAAAATCAAAGATGGTCCCGGCCAATATCAGGCAGAGGACAGCGGTTATCTGGGCAGTTGTTTTGAGTTTCCCGCCCATCTCAGCAGGTATTACAATATCCCTTGAAAGCGCCACTACCCTCAGCCCGGTCACAAGAAATTCCCGCACGATTAATATTATGGCGATAAATGCTGAAATCCTCGTCATATCAACAAGTACCACCAGGGCTGATATGACCAGAAACTTGTCTGCAATGGGGTCCATGATAATCCCGAATTTTGTTATCTGGCCGGAGCGTCTCGCCAGATACCCATCCAGAAAATCCGTAATAGAGGCGATGCTGAATATCAACGCCCCGAGTACCGGATGATGATAAACTGAAAGGACGAAAAAAGGGATCAGAACAATTCTGCTTAGCGTAAGAACAGTGGGAAGATTAATCCGTAAAGTAGTCATCAACCATCCCCTGCCATATTCCTTTTGACTTGAGAATAAAATCCGTGACCTCTCTGACAGCTCCTCTTCCACCTCTATTTTGCGTCACGAGCAATGCATATCCTTTTGTGTCATCTGTTGCATCAGCTACTGCAACCGGCAGACCCACAAGGGCCATGATAGGGGCATCAACTATATCATCCCCGATATAGGCGACTTCCTTGTCCTGCAGCGAATATTGCTCAATAAGTTTCTTGTAGGCGATCCTTTTATCATGACACTTCTGAAAGACCTCGGTTATGCCAAGCTCATGCGCCCGCCGCTCAACCACCTTTGAATGGCGCCCCGTGATGATCGCAACATGTATCCCTGCATGGATCAGCATTTTAATCCCATGCCCGTCACGGACATGAAAGGCTTTGTATTCATTGCCTTCGTTGTCAAGTATAATTCCGCCGTCGGTCAGGACGCCGTCCACATCGAGTATGAGGAGCTTGATGCCCTTTGCAATGTTCATTAATTTTTTTGATTCTGGCTTCTGACTTATCTTCATGCTATCCCTTTCTTCAATATATCGTGCAGATGTATAATGCCTTCCGCCCTTCCCCTGTCATCAGGCACTACCAGTACTGTAATCGAATGCCTCTCCATGACAGAAAGCGCTTTTGCCGCAAGCTCCTCTGCTGATATGGTCTTAGGATTTATTGACATGACCTCGTGGGCCTTCATGTCAAACAGCTCTTTCCCCCATTTTTCTATGCCCCTTCTTACATCACCGTCAGTCAGTATCCCGACTATCCTTTGTTCATTGTCAGCCACTATCGCAATGCCAAGCCTTTTGGATGAAATCTCCATAACAGCGCCTGTCATGGATTCGTGCAATGATATCAGAGGAAGCGCCGCGCCTGTATGCATAAGGTCCCTTACCTTAATGAAGAGCTTCTTGCCGAGACTGCCGCTTGGATGGAAACAGGCGAAGTCCTCCTGTTTGAAGCCTCTCTTTATCAAGAGGGCTACCGCAATGGCATCACCCATAGCCAGCGCAGCGGTCGTTGAAGCAGTAGGCACAATCCCAAGGGGACAGGCCTCTTCTTTAACTGTTACGTCCAGACTCACATCAGCAGCCTTTGATAGTGTTGAGTTCATATCGCCGGTCATGGAGATAAGGTGAACATTGAATCTTTTCAGGAAAGGGACCAGGGCAAGAAGCTCGTCTGTTTCACCGCTATTTGAGATGGCGATGACCACATCTTCAGAGGACACCATGCCGAGGTCTCCGTGGCTTGCCTCAGCAGGATGCATAAAAAAAGCCGGGGTGCCTGTAGAGGCGAGGGTGGAAGCGATCTTTTTCCCGATAAGCCCGGACTTGCCCATGCCGGTGACGATGACCTTGCCCTTGCTTGCATAAATAATATCAATAGCATCGCTGAAACTGCTATTAAGTCGTTCTATAAGGCCTTCGATCGCGTCAGCTTCGGTCCTGAGCACTTTTTTTGCTATATCAAGTATATTGTCCATATCAGATTGCCTTCAATTCCATGTCGTTCTCTTTGATTTGTTTCACGCAGACATTGCATATTGTTCAATACGCTTAATTTTTTTAAGTTCTTTAGCAGGTTTACAGGACTGAATATCTTTCTTTAAATCTTCTAATTGATATTCAATATCCAGCTTTACTTTCTCTTCCATATAGGCCTGCTCAAATTCAGGAACAGAAAGCTGTTTTTGAAAGTACTTCTTTGCAGTATTCAATAGTCTTTTAGACATTTAAAATTTTTCCTGTTCTTTTGATCTCATCGATAAGAATCCCACCCTCATCAAAGTCCTGGGGTCTGAATGGCATTGGCTCAATCCGATTGTCTATTTTTCTCCGAAAAGGCACTATTCTTCGTCTGTCCTCGAACCAATCTCCGGTAAATACCTCTGAAACCAGGGCGATATCGATATCGCTTTCCTCCTTTGGATTTCCACTGACATAAGAGCCGAATAGTATTGCATATTGGACCGGGATATTATTTTTCCTCAGTTCCCGGATATATTGCCTGACCGATTCTATTGCTGAATCTGTTGCAACAGCCATTGTCTGATTTCCCCTATCTTCTCCAGATTAAAATCTGTAAACTCCAAGGTGCATTTTTTATAAAACATGAATTTCTCATCAGGATAGCGGGTCCTGATATTGAAGTCTGTTATTATTTCGAGCATCTCCAGTTGAACCGCAGACACTTCAATTTTTGCTTTTTCGGCCAGATAAGTCAGTCGATGAGTAAAAGGCGGCGGCTCGTCGAATTTTCCGGCAAAGACCGCCTTCAGCAGTTTTTCTATAGTCAGATGGCCAAAAAACAGGGCGTAAGGATAATCCCCTTTTTCAAAAAGATGACCGACCACGTTCCAGTCATTTTCGGCTGATTTTAGCCAGTAATTAATTTTTTCTTGTTTTTCCATATTTTCACACGTTTATTTATCAGAGCCTGCTGGGCCGAAGTATCAACAAAAACGGCTTGTTTCATTTTTTTGGCACACCGTAAAGATAATGATCGTGCTGAGATGAAAGATCGGCGCTTCCAGTATCAATCGTGAACTCACCGACATCCAAAAAAGCATTTGCCTTCTTGGTGATTTTTTTCTTTGGAGCCAAAATCTCCTTTTTCATGAAGTGGACCATCTTCAGCATCTTTTCCTGAAGCTCATCCGGTATTTCTTCAATTTCCCGGATTAATTGCTTCTTTATTGTTGCAGGCATCGGAACCTCCTTTTATTTCAGTATATCAAATAGTGGCCTACTTCAAATACTTATCCAACATCGCCGCCCTGGATAATTCGGGCATCCGGTCATTTTCGGCTGATTTCAGCCGGCAGTTAACTTTTTCCTGTTTATCCATTACACTTCAAAACCCACATTCTCGTTCTTTATGATCGAAGTGTTTCGCTTTACTCACTACACCGCAATCGCGATTTCTTTGTGTCCTCTTCGGACTTTCGGCTGAGTTTTTATGAAGCTGTTGACATCCTCGCTCACTCTATTTACCAGCCTGTTAACTTCTTCTGCAACTCGACCGGAAACAAAGGATTGTCCGCATTTACTGCAAATATTTGCTGCTACGTTTCTGACAGACACTTTAAGGTCTTTTACTTCAAAGACCATTTCCGTGCGTCCCGGCTTTATTATACCCTTACATTCAGGGCATAGTCTTTTATTCTCTTTATTCATTGCTTTTTTCCTCCTTGTCTGCGTTTTTGATAATTGCATATCCATTCAGCATCCGCCGGGATATAAACTGTGACAATGTAGAGCATATCGGGGTCTGAATAATTGCAGATTACATGGAGCGGCAAGCCGTTCATCATCTCCCCATAAACAAGAACTCTTTGCCGCTCGGGATACCTCTTAATGATTCTTCCGGTGAGCAAGACATAGTGAATATCCTCCGGCTCAACTCCGTCCTTCTTAGCCTCGGTAATCGCATGGGTGTAGAACTCATATTTCTCGTTCTTAATGAAATGTCCGATCTTCTCAATGGTAATGGGTTTATATCATAACATCGTGAACTTTAAAAATATCATAACATCGTGAACTGATTTTGATATCGCCTAAACTTCTTCTAAGAATTTTTAAAGTGAAGAAAAGGCGATGAAGATTCAAAATGAATATGAAAAACGCTGTAAAGCAATACCAATTAAGAGTCATACTGTTGCTCCTTTGCTTCCAGTTACAAGAAGGAATACTTAATTTGGTTCACGATGTTATGATAGCAATCAGGAATCAAGGAATCATTCCTATATGTTCTATTTCATAAAGTTCATTCATTGCCACAATTTCCCTCTAATAATATCATATTCCTTTATTTGATGGCGGCTTTTAGATAACGCCTCGGGGCTTAATGCTGTTTTTGAAAATGGGGCTTAAGGGGATCACAGTTTCGGTAATATTGGCGCTGCCCCGTGGGCAAAGGCATCTACGGAGAGGTCACCCTTCTGTATAAAGAAAAAGACAAGACCTTTGTGCCAAACATCTTTACATATTCAGACTATCAGGATAAAAAATGCATTGAGATGTTTATAAAGGCAAGAGAGTTTTTGAAACTAAAGAAATAGGCATTTACAACAATGAGTTAAGCGGGTTCCCCGCTTGAACGATTGGTTGGAGAATCAGCCACTGAACTATTTTTTGTAAACATCCCCTCTGCTTCTTATTGCCTTTACCTCAACAGTTTTATGACTAACGTTAACTTCGTAAACGATCCTGATGCCGCCGACTTCGTATCGATGTTTACCCTCAAATTCACCGTGGAGTTTTTTTATGTGAGGACCGAAAAGCGGCTCTTTACTCAGAATATCAATGCATTTATTTATTCGTCTTTTTGTGTCCTTGTTTTGTTTCTTGTAATATTTCTCAGCTTCATGGGAAACAAGGACTTCATACATCTTCTTTGACCGCTGACCATTTTTTGAAGCGGCCTGCCCTAAAGTCTTCATCTCCCGCCATTATGCTTTTTAGAAAATCTTTGTCTCTGATTAGTTCCTTTGTTGCCTCAACTTCCTCTTTAACCTTCAGATATGCGATAAAGTCTGCAACTTCCTTTTTTCGATTTGGTGAAAGTTTTTCATAATCGACCAGTAATTTCTCATCATTCATTACAGCAGCCTTGCTCATATTGTCCTCCCATTATTGCCGTTAATGTACTATTATTTACTAAAAAATATTTTTACTGCAAGAGGGACAGGATTTGTTTGTGTAGAATGCAGACCTGACCCTAATGATTTTTTTTTGTAATTCCTTCCCTGCAGAAGGTAGCACGAACCTGTTACTGTCCGAACGCCGCCCAAAAAGGGTGTCTTTGTTAAACTTAGTACAGGAAGCTAAACAGGGGCGAATGAGTTTTCGATGCATTTAGCAGAAATAGAGCTTTATGAAATATTAAAAAGCAAATTGGGTGAAAAAGAAGCTAAAAACTTAGTTGAATATATCGAAGCTAAAGCAGATAAAAAACTGGCTGAAAAGCAAGATATTCTCGCCACAAAGGCTGATCTTGCTAATATGAAAGCTGACATTATCAAGTGGATATTTCTATTCTGGATAGGACAATTGGCTTCTTTAATAGCCATCCTGCAGATATTTTTCCGTAAATGATTATCTTGATAATGTGCTTGTACTGACTGCTGTTTTCAGGTTTAAAGAATAGACCTGAGCCTGCCGGTCTTCCTGTCGAATATTACCTTGTCTATGAGCCTGTTTCCTTCGTAAATCTCTGCCTCGATAAACCTGCCCTTGTGCTGCACCTTCCCGACCGCATATCCTTTGTCCCTGTAGTAATTTGCGATCGCAGCTATCGCCTCTTTTGGCGGAAGAGGTTCCTTGCAGGTCCCGTAAGTGGCGCATGCCTTGCAGTAATCTCCATAGGGCGTGACTGCATCCTCTCCTGCATAGGCGGAAAGGCTGATTGACAGAAACAGAGTTGTTATTAATATTGTTTTGAACATTGCAATCCTTAAGTATTTTAATTATTTGGTAACTACTTATTAGGTCTATAGGCTGTAGTCTTTTAGACTGTTGGCAATAACAAAACATGAGATATGAGACGTGCCGGGTCCAGCACATGCTCCGTCTTTTGCTTAACAGCCTACAGACTAAAGGGCTAAGCAACCTGAGTAGTTACATTATTTATAGCTTAAAATAAGTTCGTGAAGAAAATATGAACTATATACTTATTCCCATTACTCATTACTATTTTCCTGGCAGCCATATTGTAAATATCGAGCCTTCTCCCACCTTGCTTGCCACCTCTATGCGTCCTCCCATCACCTCCAGCAGTTCCTTGACGATCGCAAGCCCCAGTCCCAAGCCGGTGGAGTCGGCCCCGTGATAAAACCGCCTGAAGATGAGTTCCAAATTGTCCTTTGCGATGCCTGTGCCCGTGTCTCTAACGCGGATGAAGAACATGTCTCCCTCAGGGCCATAGTCAATCTGTATGTCCCCGTTACTAATACGGTCATTAGTAAAGCCACATACGTCACCCTCCCCTTCATCCCCTCCCCTCAAGGGCGGGGAAATATTACAACCCTCTCCCCTGGCGGGTGAGGGTGAGGGGGCTTTACTTATGAACTCCTTAGTAAAGGTGTTTTTTATCGCGTTCGAGATAATATTCTGGAGGATACGCTCCAGTTTGTCGGGATCTGTGTGTACAGTCGTCTCTTTTGTTCCCCTGATCTTTATTTTCAGGCCCTTTTCTGAAGCGAGCGGTTCCATCTTCTGTGCGATTTTGGAAATAAAATCCCGGAGGTCCAGCATGACGTAATCTTTTTTTATGAAAAAGCCCGCCTCTGCCTTTGTGATGTCCTCTATTCCCTCGACAAGCCTGATCAGTTTCTCGATTTCCGCCCTGATATTGCCGATCCCGAGGATTTTGTCTTCGACGACTCCGTCAAGCATAGCCTCGGCATTTGCCTTCATGATGGAAAGAGGGGTCCTCAGTTCATGCGCTATGTTCGAGGTTAGGTGTTTTCTTAGCGCCTCCTCTCTTTCGAGCGCTTCAGCCATAAAGTTGAAGCTCTCAGACAGGCTCCCTATTTCATCATGAGCCAGGACAGGCAGCCGGACGCTGAAATCCCGGTGTGACATGGTCTTAACCGCGTCTTTCATCCTTTTCAGGGGTCTGGAAAAAAAGAGTGTGAAAAAAAGCGACAGAACAACCGCGCCGCCCCCTGCTATGGCAAAGGAGAAAATGAGAAAATTTCGACCTCTTTCCCTGAACATGATTCCCTTCCTGTCGATGCTGAGCGTTTTATCGAGAGGTCTTACCAGCATGGTCCCGATTTCGCTGCCTTCAAGATACAGGGGATAGGGTTCGAATTCGAGCTCTGCTGTTTTTATACTGCCAAGGTTTTTCATCCTGCGCTTCATGGAGGGAGAAAGCCCGCTGAGCGCCATATCGGAATTCATTAATTCCTTTTTTGCAGAATCCAGCACCCTCACATCAAAGCCGAGCATGAGCGCCCAGTGTATGGAGTCATGGAGCGACCGGTGGTCCCATTGGCCGTCCGCATAGCTGCCTTCAACTGAGGCGAGCACCCAGTAGAGCTTGTCTTCTTTAACGCCGCTGACATAATCTTCAAAGTCTCGGGTTATAAAATATTCATAGAGCAGACTTGAGACCAGGGCGGTCAGGATGACTGCAAGAAACGCCAAAAAAAGCTTATTTCTCATCAATCGTCCCTATGAATTTGTATCCTATGGCATAGATTGTCCGGATAAATTCGGGCGCTTTGGAATTTTTTTCGATCTTATGCCGCAGGTTCTTCACGTGCGCGTCTATAGTCCGGTCATATCCCTCAAAATCATAGCCGAGCACGATGTTTACGAGTTGGTCTCTTGAGAGGACCCTGCCTGGGTTTTCCGCAAGTGAGAGAAGTATCTTGAATTCCGTAGGCGTCAGGGTGATCGGCCTGCCTTCCCTGAAGGCCTCGTGGTTTTCTACGTCGATCTTTAAGTTGCCGTTGTTATAACTATGTATTTTCCTGCGGGTTTTAACAGACCTGCGCAGGTGCGCCTTTACCCGTGCGACGAGTTCTCTCGGGCTGAAGGGCTTTACAACATAGTCGTCTGCTCCGAGGCCGAGCCCCTTTACCCGGTCTTCTTCGCTGCTTCTGGCTGTGAGCATGATTACAGGCACGTCAGAACTCTCGCGGATGATCTTGCAGATTTCTTCTCCCTGCATATCGGGCAGCATGAGATCCAGGATGATAAGGTCAGGACTTTCTTTAAGTGATCTCAGCCCGTCTCCGCCGGTCTCTGCAATGGCGACCCTGAAGCCTTCTTTTTCAAGGTAGGCCTTTACAATTTCTGATATTTTTTTTTCGTCCTCAACTAGCAGTATTTTTTGTCCGGCAGCCATAATATTTTTCTCCTAAAACGACTGTGATCAGGGCAAGGGCAAGCCCTGCTATTACATCCACCACATAATGATACCTCAAGTAAACCGTCGAGAAGAGCAATGCGCCTGCAACAGGGAGAAAAACAACAAAGAGTCTTTTTTCAAAGCGCCAGGCAAGATAGACCACGAGGAGGGTTATAGCGGTATGGCCGCTTGGGAAGGCGTCTCTCTTGACCCCTTCAAGCCGGTTCAGAAGGTCCTGGAGGGGGGCTGTTATGAAGAGGCCTTCAAGGGCGCTGTTGTGCAGATGTTCCATTGTAAATCGCGGGCCGATAGCGGGCCTGAGATTCAGTATGCTGTTTTTGCTCATAGCTTTTTGCGTATCCTCATCAATACCTTTTCCTTTTTCGAAGGCTTTCGTGGATTGCCTTTTATTTGACGGCCTTCGTCATAATCTTCTTCTATGAGGTCGTATTCGCCTGACGCTGAGGTATCGCTTTTGTCGAGTATGGACTGAAATTCTGAAGAAGGGATGGGTACGGAATCACAGGCCCAGGCATGGGAGATGATCTCCCTGTCGGAGCTTATGACGATCCATTCCTGCTTTTCCCTGCTGATTATCTTCTTGATGACAGCATCTGCTTTTTCTCCAAGCCTGGAGTAGATGACTCTTACTCCGCCGGTCGTGAATTCTTCCTGTCGTCCGCTGCCGGACTTCCAGCCGTCAAAGACAACGGTGACCTCATGACCTTTTATCTTTTTGTATTCGATAAGCAGTTGGATGAGCTGCTCCCTCTGCCTGTTGAGGTCATTATGAGAAATGCCGATGAGGTTATACCCGTCTATGATGATCGCTGAAATGGCCTATTCCTTTCTTTTTCCCGTAAAATGTATTGTATTATAACATCAATATAGCTCTAATACAGTTTCTTCAGTGACTTTTGTTTTGCCTTTTGACAATTTGACTGTCCTGCAATAATTAAGGTATTTTTGAGAATGGTTTTTTCGTATCTATATTATTAGCCACAGATTTACACAGATGACCAAAAGTAGGCGCTTCTAAGCGACACAGATAGATTAAAATACAAAGAGATTACAGATGTTATCCTCAACGGTTTTTATGAGGTTTATTAATGAACGTGGCGATGTATCTATGATAATTAAAGAAAAAATATCAGCGGTAATCAGCGTAAATCTGTGGCTGAATAGTTACGTTTTTTCTTCCAAGAGACTGGAATTCTAAAAAGTGCTAGCCGCTATTTTAAAAAGCCCGGGGACAATCGAAATTCAGGATGTTCCGGTTCCTGAACCTGCTGAAGGCGAATTGCTCATAAAGGTGAAGTCAGCCCTCACTTGCGGTACTGACCTTAAGGCGTATCTGAGAGGGCATTCTTTAATCCCCATGCCCGGGCCTTTTGGCCATGAATTCTCCGGCGTAGTGGCTGCCAGGGGGAGAGGAGCGTCCAGATTTAAAGCTGGAGATGCGGTGATGTCCGTACACAGCGCTCCCTGCCTGAATTGTGCATATTGCGCAAAGGAGTTATTCAATCTTTGTGAAAACCTGATGTCCTCGAAAGTGCTCGGCGCTTTTTCAGAATATATCCTTATACCAAAACATGTGGTCAGGCAGAACGTCTTCAAAAAGCCTGAAAGTCTTGGCTTTAAAGAAGCAGCATTTCTCGAACCCTTGTCCTGCGTTGTCCATAGTGTGGAGCCGCTGAACATTACAAGTAAAGATACTGTTATGATCCTAGGCGCAGGGCCTATAGGGTTATTGCATCTGATGCTCCTCAAGCATAAGGGCGCAAAGGTGATGATAACAGGTCTTGAGCAGGAACGGCTTGAGACCGCCGGAAAATTGGGGGCTGATGTCGTATTTCCTCCCTCGGAAACAGCCGCTTCGGTGCGTGACTTCAGCCATGGAATGGGAGTGGATTATGTTTTTGAATGCACGGGACAGCCTGAGGTATGGGAATCTTCAGTGGATTATGTCCGAAGAGGCGGCACTGTTGTGCTGTTCGGCGGATGCAAAAAGGGCACAGACGTTACCTTCAGCGCAGAAAGACTCCATTATGACGAGATAACCCTAAAGGGCATATTTCACTTTACGCCTAAGGACGTAAAAAAGGCGTTTTATCTTTTGAAAGACAACACAATAGATGTTAAACAGTTGATCACAGCGACCTGCTCTTTAAGAGAACTCCCCTCTGTTTTTCTCCTGCTCGCCAAAGGCAGGGGGATAAAATACGCTGTTGTTCCGTAGTCTTCTTCTCTTTCTTACCGTTTATTGGCCGAAAATATAAGCGTCTCAGATAAGCATTGTAAATATTGCCAAAACCGTTTAATATTTCAATGAATTTTAGAAACAAGATTATGCGGGGGGACGATAAAAGAATGCCTCGAATTTTCTGTAATAATAAGGTTGTGAGTATTAACAAATGACCGAAGAGCTTGAATGGCAAACAAGAAGAGACAGAATCAACAAAAAACTCAAAGCCCTTAATCCTGCCTGGGCGATAATAAAATACAAAGATAATTTAAACATTTCAAATCTTCATTGTAATGCCATTGAAGAATTTCCAACCGCGAACGGGCCAGCTGATTATGCGCTCTTTGTTCATGGTAAGTTGCTTGGGATTATCGAGGCAAAGAAGGTCGGTATTGGCCCTCAGAATGTTCTGGAACAGGCCAAGCGGTATTCTCGTGGAGCCTTTGGCGGCTCCGGCAATTGGAACGGATATCATGTACCTTTTCTGTATTCAACAAATGGCGAACTGATTTTTCACATAGATGTCCGCAATGAACAAAACCTTTCCCGCCAGATTGCCAATTTTCATACGGCTGATGCGCTTGAAGATTTCTTTAATATTGACAAGACAGGCAGCTCCGAATGGCTTCTTAACAATCCCAACAACATAGAGAGATTGCGCTATTACCAGAAAGACGCCATTGCCTCCATTGAATCTGCTCTTATTCAGGGGAAAAGAGCCATGCTTATAGCTGTAGATCGTAAAATACAATTGACCCCCAATCGTCATATAAAATTGACCCCCTAAAACACTATAATCTCCTTTCAAAAACTGAAAGGAGGAAATAACAAGGGGTGATAAGCATGTACAAGTGGCAGCAGGTTAAGGCATTA
>CAMTXX010000009.1:0-15387 GCA_947085825.1 uncultured Nitrospira sp.
AACACCTGAAAAGATAAAACTCTTCACCCAACAGTAGGTGCCTTAAGCACAAATAGGTGATTCACTTTGTCTGTAGAAGTCTTTGATATATCTGTGTAAATCTGCGTAAATCTGTGGCCAAATGCTTTTTATAGGATTATAGAAACGGCGGTTGGGATTCCTAAGCGGCGGCCATTCTCCTTTCCGCTGTTTGCCGCATTTCTGCGAAAGGATTGTATATAATTGTATGTTTTATTATAATAAATTTCATAATTATCGAGGTGGTAACGGGCGGAATGCAAAAAATCAGGAAGTTAACAGCAGTAATTTTTTCTTTTCTGATAATAATGGTCTTTTTTTTAAGAGCTGACTGTCTTGCCTCTGAAAAGACCGTGGGAGTGATTTTTTCAGGGGATGTTTCCTGCTATCAGGACATTCACGCTTCCCTTATGGCAAGACTCGGAAGGGAAAACCACGGAGGGAAGGTCAGCCTGATTATACAGAAGCCTTATCCCGACGCCCTTTCCCTGTCCAATTCTGTCAGAAAACTCGTTGCCATGGATGTTGATGTGATCGTGATCTATGGCGCCCCCGCGCTGTTGGCCGCAGTCAATGAAAAGACAAAGATACCGATCGTCTATGCCGGAGTTTATGAACCTATTGCTCTGCAACTGAAAGCAAAAAACATTACAGGGATAAGCGTCAGGGTGCCGGTTTCAAGCCTCCTGAGGTACTTGAGGGCTTTGATTGACATCAAAACCCTCGGGGTTTTCTACAGTGAGCATGAAGCCGATTCCGTTCACCAACTGAAGGAACTGCGCAGTCTTTCGGGACAGTACGAATTCACGGTCGAGGCAATGAACATAAAGAGGCCACAGGAAGTGGGACAGGTGTTTTTCGGGGAAAGACCTGACGCCCTGTTTATCACCGGCAGTTCGATAGTGCATATGGCCTTGCCGAAAATAATGGATTATGCTGACAGGCTGGAGGTCCCCGCTGTCTCACTTTCCCATGATAAGACCTCAGCCACTGTTATTTCTCTCTCGGCAGACCCGGCAGAGCAGGGGAGCAAGGCTGCTGATAAGGTGCTGAAGGTGCTTGGCGGTGTCTCTCCTGCAAAACTTTCCGAGGAGACTTCTCTTGAGATTGAGCTGGTATTTAACCTCAGGAAGGCAAAGGCCATGGGATGGAGAATTCCGATGGAGCTTGTTGCCTCAGCGACAAGGCTTATCCGATGAAAGCGAAACCGGCTATGCCGATGAAGGCCATAATAAAAATTTTCATCATCTGCCTGATGCTTTGCGTCCCTATGCAGGCGTTCTGCCAGGACGAGATTCTGATAGGACTCATTCCTGAAGAGAATATCTTTTATCAGATGGACAGACACCGTCCGCTTGCAGCATATCTCTCCGAAAAACTCGGCCTCAAGGTGAGGCTGACTATCCTGAGCAGGTATGGTGATATCATTGACCGTTTCAACGAAAGAAAGCTGGACGGCGCGTTTTTCGGGGTTTTTACAGGGGTTCTTGCGATGGACAAGCTTCAGGTTGAGCCGGTGGCAAGGCCTGTTAATCTTGACGGGAAATCAACTGTCCAGAGCTATATATTTGTAAAAAAAGACAGCGGCATCAAAACTGTGGCTGACATGAGAGGCAAAAGAATGGCCTTTGTGGACAGGGCGACTGTTACAGGGTATCTCTTTGCAATAGCATACCTGAGAGAAAACGGGGTTTCGGACCTTGGCCGTTATTTTAAGGAATATGCCTTTACAGGAAGTCACGGCTCAGTGATATATTCCGTGCTTGACAACAGGGCGGATATCGGCTCGGTAAAGAGCAAGGTGTTCAACATGATGCTTGTGAAGGAACCGGCCATTGGAAACGAACTTTCAGTCATAGCCCGGTCAGCAGAACTGCCGGACACCACGCTTTGCCTCAGAAAGGATCTGCCGGCTGAAATAAAGTTGAAGCTCAGGGACATTCTTCTGAATATGGATAAAGATCCGGAAGGCATAGAGGCGCTCAGGAAGTTTGAGGCTTTAAGATTTGTTCCGGCAGCCAAAGAGGACTATCATCTGTTTTTCGAATTGGCAAAAAAGGCGAATATTAATATCAGGAGTTATAGATATAAATGAAGAAAAAGCTTATTTATTCCTTGTCGCTGCTTTTTCTCCTCTTCCTGTTAGGCGCCGGATTGTCTATGGTGTACACTTACCGGGTCACCAGCGACCTTCAGTCGGTCATCAAATTTCACAGGATCGAGATAATCCGCAAGCATTTTGTTATCAATATTCAGATAGTGCAGTCCAACCTCTATGCCTCAGGCACTGCCTTCGGAAAGGAGATGGATGACATCGTCAATAATGTGGCGGCGATGGATGAGTCCATCAACAGTTGCATGGGATGCCACCATGAACATAAAAAGGATACGTTGCAAAGGCTTGAAGAGGTCCACAGAATAATACAGCAATACAAGGAAGCTATAAGTTATCTGCTGACGAGCACGGCAAACGAGGAGAGGATCGAACGCCTCAAGTTCGTTGCCGTGGATATAGGCGAGTCACTTCTTGCAAAATCGCAGGAGATGGCGGAAATAGCAGACAGGAGTCTCAGAGGCAGAACGTCAAAGGCCATCCATGAAATAGGGGTTGCCCGGAAAGTCCTGTTTGTGACCCTTCTGCTTTCGATGAGCATAGCGCTGGGGATTGCGGTTATCCTGACAAGACAGATGACACGGCCTTTGAATGAACTTGTCAAGGCTTCACGCATGATAGCAGCGGGACAACTCGGCTATAAAACTACATATGAAGACTCTACCGAATTCGGCGAGGTGGCCGGCAGCTTTAACGCCATGAGCGCGGCGCTTGAGGCTGAGTATGAGAAGACCACCCGCTATATCGGGCAGCTCTCCGGCCTCTATAAAATAACCCTCTCATCCTACATGCTTTCGGAGGCCGGGGATATTAAGAGGATATGTGAGGAAATGTCAGAGATGTTAAAGGTGCGGCAGTGTATGGTCCTGCTGCGCAATGATACGGGTGATGTGTTCGTTCCTTACGCCTCCGCCCGGAGCTTGAGTGAGGAAGCAGCGGCTCATTTCAGAATTTCGTCACCTGAGATGGAGGAGTTTTACCGGTTGTCAGGCGGTGAGACGGTTATTATGAATGAGGATTCGAAGGATGACCGTTTTTCGCCTATGCTGTCAGAGGCCCTGAATGAAAAGGCGCTGATGCTGGCGTGGCTGTATCGGAAAGGCAGGTTGCTGGGAGCGGTCAGGGTATCGGACAAGGACGGCCTCTTTACGGATGAAGACGGAAAGATTCTTACCATCCTGGCAAACCATATTGCTGTTGCTATGGAAAATGCCTCTCTTTACAGCGACCTCCATGACAAGATAGTTGAATTAAAGGATACCCAGGAGCAGCTCATACAGTCTGCAAAGCTTGCGGCGATAGGGGAGCTTGCGTCAAATGTGGCCCATGAGATAAATAATCCCCTGACCAGCATCCTCGGCTTTGCCGAGATGGCCAAGGAAGAAGAGGATATTGACAGCATAAAAAACAGCCTGAATATTATAGAGCAGGAGTCCCTGAGAGCCAGAGAAATTGTAAGGCAATTGCTCGGATTTGCAAGAAAGAGGCCGCTTCAGCTTTTTGAAGTAGATATCAACCAGGTGTTGAAAGAGGTTATCCCTCTCGTATCATCCAGGGCAAAGATGAACAAGATTGTCTTTTCCCTGAAATATGAGGAGCTGCCCAGGACTATTGCTGACCCCGATCAACTTAAGCAGGTCTTTATTAATCTTATCAATAATGCCATGTCCGCTATGTCAGGAGGCGGAACGCTCACTATAAGCACGTCCTGTATTGAAAAGCATGTTATCATAAAGTTTGCGGATACAGGGAGCGGAATTTCCAAAGAGAATCTCCAGCGGATATTTGAACCTTTCTTTTCGACAAAGAAAGAGAAAGGGACTGGCTTGGGGCTTTCGATAAGCTACCGGATCATACACGCCCACGGCGGCAGGATTGACGTTGAGAGTGTTGAGGGTCAGGGGACTGTCTTTACAGTGGATATCCCTGTGAAGGTTCATGCAATGGCAGTTTGAAGCGGTCAATTTTCTTTTTTACGATCTTTTCTCCCTGATAAGGTCTATTACAGTGACCTCGGGAGGGGAGAGGAAACGTATAGGCGGACCCCAGGTGCCGGCGCCCCTGTTGACATAGAGATAAGAACCGTTTGCCAGTTTCAGCATCCCATTGTCAACAGGATAATACAGCCCGGTAACCAGGCTGAAGGGAAATATCTGGCCTTTGTGGGTATGTCCCGAGAGTTGGAGGTCAAAGAGCCCGAGGCTCTCTTTGCTGACCTCAGGCCTGTGCTTAAGCAGTAATGTGAACGTGTCTGAAGGCAGAGGCGAGAGAATATCTTTTTCCGATACTGACGCGGACTGCTTAAATAACCGGGCGGCAGGGTCATCCACTCCGGCTATATTTATGATTCCTTCGATATTGAGCGTTTTACCCCGAAGCATTGTAAAGCCTGCTTTTTCAGAGCAGGCGAGCGCTTGAGCGATTCCGGCATAAAACTCATGATTCCCTGTAACGCCGAATTTGCCGTACCTGGGTCTGACCTCTGCCATAAGAGCTGCAAAATTTTTTGCCCCGCATATCCCGGCATCGACAAGATCACCGGTTGAAACGAGGATATCCGGGCCGGCCTTTTCTACTTCCCGTAATACATTTCTAAGCTTCTCTTCCCCTACCAGCAGCCCAAGATGGACGTCGGATATCTGCACAATCCTGAACCGCTCCAGGCCTTCAGGAAGTTTGGTTGTCCTGATCAGGACATGCTCTGTGTGTATCTGTCTTGCCTCAAAGAAGCCGTAAATTACTATGAATACCGCAAGCGCCAGCGGGACAAAAAAGGCAAATCGGGCAGAAACAGAAGCAGCAGAGAGCTCTTTTTTCAGCAGCGCCCCTGCTGCATACAGGATAAAGCGGTAGGCATCAAGTATGAATGATACTGAGACGAACAGAAAAACAAGCCCGAGCCAGGTATAGCCTGTATAAGCCGTGATAACGGCAAAGACCTCATATCCTGATTTTTCCGACAGCCTCACAATAAAAGGGGAAATCACCATCAGAACGATAAAAAAGGCGAGTAACGAAGCCGTTGCCTTGCCGGGGTGAAGGGCCGCCTTTGCTTTCATGAACACATAGAAATTACATGCGCTGTATACAAGAAAGAAGGAGATCAGGAAAAGAGACATATCAGATTCCCGGCCTGTTAAAACCGCTATCCAAATAATTGTTCATGTTCCCTTTGCTGCCATGAGAAAATAACATATTTACCATCATACCATAAGAGGCTGTGTCTGCGTGGGGGCCAAATTCCATGATTATTTTTTCTTGCAACTGTTGCTAAATTAGCTTTCCAGAACGCAAAAAAATAGTGTAAAGTATACTGGTAGTAATGGGGTGGGAGGGACAGCCCGGAGCGCTCATCCCAAAACGATGTTGAATCTGAGACAAAGCAGCAGGCAATCTGGTAGTATGTAAATGTATTTGTTTTAAATCAGATATAGCGCATACGTCCTGTTTTTCAGGGCATTACTTTCATAACATAGGAGGATAACAAATGACAAAAGCAGAACTGATCGAAAAAATGGCTGTGGCAGGAGACATTTCAAAGGCTGCAGCAGGGAAGGCGCTCGACGGCGCAATCGAGGCAATTACAAAGGTGGTAAAGAAGGGTGATAAGGTGTCCCTTGTCGGATTTGGCACTTTTTCTCAGTCCAAGAGAAAGGCAAGAAAGGGCAGAAACCCGAGGACCGGCGAAACCATCAAGATCGCAGCAGCGAAACTGCCTAAGTTCTCAGCAGGCAAGTCTTTCAAGGACGCAGTCAATAATAAATAACCGGAAGGTGCTTTAAGCGCCGGAAGCAGGGAATCCCGAAAGCTTTCGGGACTTAGGCAGCGCCTTAAGCGCCGGAAGCAGGGAACAGTACCCGCTTTAAGCGGTGCATTTAAGCGAGCGGCGCCTGAAGCAGTTGTAAAGCTTTAAGTTGAGAAAAGCCCCGCAGTCCCGAAAGCCTTCGGGACTGCGGGGCTTTTCGAAGTTTTAATAAGGAGCGTGTATGGCTGAAAAATGGTATGACGGACTCTCTGAGGACGCTTTTTTGACTGAAACAGACAAGGCCTATAAAGAGGCGGTCATCCGGATACAGGAAGGACTTGTGAAAGGGCTTGATTTTGACACCGCCTGCGCTGCTGTTGAAGTCGATAACGAAGAATTAAAGAAGCATATCATCGATGATATGCTGAAAGTCATCATCGCGGAGGAACACTATAGTAAAAACATCTCTCTTGATAAACTGGCAGGTGCGCTCAAGATTTCCGTGGTTCGTCTTGAATCAGCAAAGGCCGGGATGCTTGAGGATGTGAAAAAGACCACGATTAAGGCATTTTATAAAGCCCTGAAGCCGGGGAATGCTTAGTCCAGGTGCCTGACTATATCCCCTGCAGAGAGAACAGCACAATCAATTATCCGGGCACTCAACAGATGAAGAGATGCACACTTTCCCGGGATCATATCATACAGGGGATACTGTTTGGAGCGGATTCGATTATCGGGTTTAATGAAAACGGCAAGCTCTGGCGCTGCAATATTTCTCAGGAGACGAGCGTAACCGGCATCCCCTGCAAGGCAAAAACCGAGATCGAGTTTTATCCTGACGGGAGGCTTCTCATGGCTACCCTGTCGAAAGAAATTATGCTTGACGGTTTGCCGGCAATGGCAGAGACCCTGGCGCTGTTTCACGAAAACGGGAATCTTTTCAAATGCACTCCTGCCCGGGATATGGAAATTCAGGGTATGCCTGTAAAGGCAGGTTCAGACCTCTGTTTTTTTGATAACAAAAAACTCTCTGCATTCGATCTATCAAAAAATACTACGATAAAAGGAATCCCCTGTCTTATGGAAACAAGGGTCTGGTTCCACAAAAATGGAGAACTGGCCGCCTGCACCCCTTCGGGGGATATTGATTTGCAAGGCAATACATATATAAAAGGAAGACTGCTTGTCTTTAGCGAAGATGGGAGTGTCATAGATGTGCGGCGCTTCGGGCCAGAATAAAATTGTCCTTTATGAAAACGGGGCTGTCAGGGGAAGACTGCTTTTGTCTGAAGAAACTGTTAAAAGAATACAATGCAAGGCAGGCAACTGGGTCTGGTTCCATAAAAATGGGACACTTTCCAGTTGTGAACTTTCAGGCGAGACCATAATCGAGGAAATATCATGCAGGGCAGGCACAAGGGCCCACTTCCATGAAAACGGCAGACTGATGAGATGCCACCTTTCCGGCAACAGCATTATCCAGGGCGTCCCTGCGCGCGCCGACACCTTTGTGCTTTTTCACAAAAACGGGACCCTGTCGGCATGCAGGCTTGATAAAGATTATTTCTGGAGTGGTATCCGGTGTAAGGAAGGGAGGTGGGTCGGATTTCATGATAACAGTTCTCTTAAAAGATGTATTGTTGCTGAGGATATCATAAAGGACGGGCTGCTGCTCAGAAAAGACAGTTGGGCGGCGTTCCACAGAAATGGGGTTATCGAAAATTACAAACTCACCAAAGACGACTTTATACAGGGCATTGAATATAAGGCAGGCGATTTATTGATCTTCGACGAAGAAGGCAGGATTATAGAGAAGGTGACAATCCCTTGAATATATGTTTATCAATTTATTCGTGACTTACGGTCTGGATTTTACCGGCAGTGATTTTGTATTCGCGCAAAACTTTTGAATCCTCTACCGCGCCCCAGCCGCTTTGCTTCAGCTTCGGGTCAATCAGTTCCGCTCCGGTTTCCGCTTTGTTCATGATTTTTGATTATCCTGTCCCGTTATTTTTGCCAAATTGTATTTATTCCTGTAACCGGTATAGCTTTAATGCCGGGCGACAGAGTAGTCAGTTCTTTCCCTGTATCCTTTGCCGGTGGCAGGTGAATGACATACTTGTCAACTTTGTAACGGGAAACAGCGCGGCTCAACCTGTTTAGAGACGCCCCCATTTCCGGCCTGACGGAACGGGCAGCTTTCGCCTCCATAACAATAAGGCGTCCGTTGCCTTCAGGCACAATAAAATCCACTTCCAACCCCTGCTGGTCACGGAAATAATATATCTCTTTTCGTTTACCTGTATTCAGTTGATGTTTGATAATTTCAGAAGCGGCAAACCCCTCAAATACCGGCCCTAAAAAAGTCGAGAGGTGAAGCGCCTTTTTCGTCTCTATTCCAAGAAGATAACAAACAAGCCCTGAATCTACAAAATAGATTTTCGGAGATTTTATCAGCCGCTTCCCGAAATTTTCGTAAAATGGAGGCACAACTATTATCTGCCCGCTGATTTCAAGTATATTTAACCATTCACTTAAAGTGGGAACTGAAACGCCAAGCGGGGCCGCTATATCGGTTTTATTAAGAATACTGCCTGCGCGGCTCGCAAGAAGTGAAAGAAACCTGCGGAAGGTCGCGAGGTCTTTAATCGCGCTTATCGCCCGCACATCGCGCTCAAGATAAGTCTGGATGTATGAACGAAACCACACTGAAGCAGACCCTGGTTTCGCGAGTATCTCCGGGAAGCCGCCCGCGAGCATAGAAACCTTTTCGCTTTCACTTAAAGACATCGGCAAAAGATGAAATACCGCCACCCTTCCCGCCATAGATTCAGAAACTCCTTTCATAAGCGGCGCGTCCTGCGAACCGGTCAAATACCACTGCCCATACCGGTCAGGATGGCTGTCAATCAGGGTGCGAATATAATTGAACAGCTCCGGCACATTCTGAATTTCATCAAAGATTGCCGGCAGCTTTACTTCTTCAATAAATGAACGGGGGTCCATCCTCACGCGGGAAATTATGTCAGGGTCTTCGAGTAAATAATACGAAGCTTTCGGAAAGAGTTTTTTAAAAAGAGTAGTCTTTCCCGCCCTTCGCGGCCCGGTCAAAAGAATAGCTGAGAAGGCCCGTGAGGCTTTGATGATCTCTTTTTCTATGGAGCGGTTTATATAACGCATCATGAGTATTGTAAACTACCACTTTAGAAAACTCAAGCGATATTTGAGATTTTATTTGCTTCACGATTTTAGTTTTTGCCCGGATTCAGTTTTTTCAGGTGTACGCCCACGGTAATCAATGAAGCGAATATGGCTCTCAATCGTTGTGTCCAACCACCCATCCCCTGGAATTGGCAAAGACACTCTGCAAATATGACTCAAAAAGCTCGCGGGCGTTTTACTGATTCTTTTCTGCGTTTTTTTGCCGTGGTAATGGCCACAAACGCCTTGTCCAGAATACCAACAATCCGCTTTTGTTCGGGGAGGGGAGGAATTTGTACACTTATAGAATAAACCTCGTTTCGATTTATCCCGGGCTTTACACCTTTTGCTAATTTGGGCAGTTCGAGATTACCCATAGATTCTGCTGAAGAGCCCAAAAAGGAAACAATTATCTGAAAGAGCTTTATTTTAAATGCCATAATGCCAAGCCTAACCCTCCCACTCCCATAATCGTTTGTGCTGTGTTAGCGGCTGTTCTTTGCGAGCAAATCCTTTTTAAAACCAGCAAAAGCTGCCTCTTCAATATCTAATCTTTCCTGAATGATACGGTTAAGCCAATTTTCTAATTTTGTCTCTCGATGTAAACGGGCAAAAAATGCTGCTCGCACCGCTAATGTTGCAGGGAGTGATACAGCGGTCTTCTTTAATCTGCAGACCTTGATAGGTTTTTCCCATGCAGTTTTATCTTCTGCTTGAGCAATCACAAGACGATCAATTTCTTCTTCGGTCATAACTTTTCGTTTTGTCTTCATATTTCCCATCCTGTTATAATTCGGACAACATTGCCCGGGTTGAGTTGAAAAATTATTTTGAGCTTACGCCCCCCAATTGTTTTACCAAGAAGTTGATAACGATCTTTGAATGTTTTGTTCCTGCGTACCTCGAAATTTGAGAAAAAGCATTCAACAGCTTCTTCAAAAGTAACTCGGTGAGCACTAAGCTTGTTGCTGTCGAAATCATACTCGAAGTCTGCTGGACTAAAACGATTCCAGTCAACCATGTTTTATTATACTCTACTTTATAGTTCTTTTTCTCTCGCAAAGAATTGACGCTAACGTTTCCGTTGCAAAAGAAGACTGAAGGGTTTGAGCATCAGCCTTTTGCAACGTGTTAGCCGTCTGTTGCAGGCAGTTTTTTAGTAGAACCGTCGTCCCCCTTACGGCTTTATTCACTTAAGCCAATCAACCACAAACGCGATAGTTACAAATAATAACGGAGTTACCATGCCGGAGAGAAAAGAAAAACGAACACGACCACATAGGCTTGAGTCTGTTGTTTTTAACAGAAAGAAGTAATTCGGAATCGAACATATAAAGGTAGCCAAAGGAAACAATATAAAAGGAAAAAATATAATTGGTCGAACGGGATAAGGAAGAATTGAACCCGTAGAAGCCAAAACCATAGAAATGAGGATGACTTCAACAAGTGCCAAGAGAATGAATCTCCCGATTTTTGTATGGACAGATGTCCCAACAATTCGAATAATGAGAAATTTCTTTAGCAATGTTCCAAAAAAGACAGTTGCTGTGAGTATGATTGAAAGTCCTATTGCCATGTCTATTCCTGCGCATATGCAGATGAGGGTAACCCCAAAATAGTTATCAAAGTAAATACAAATGCCACGTTTCTATTTTTTAGCATCTTATTTCTCCTCCTTTTGACTGCAAGGAATTTGTACACTTATTGAATAAACCTCGTTTCGATTTATCCCGGGCTTTACACCTTTTGCTAATTTGGGCAGTTCGAGATTGCCCATAGATTCTGCTGGAGAGCCCAAAAAGGAACCAATTATTTGAAAGAGCTTTATTTTAAATACCATAATGCCAAGCCTGCCACTCCCATATATTTTGAAAATAATCAAATCTGCCCTTGCATAAAAAAGTGCACAGAGAAAATCATAAAAACTGCCAATTTTCTTTTATTATCAATATATTGCCTCTGTGTTCTCTGTGGTTAATTGCAGTTTTCGGGTTAAGGGGGAATTACTGAAATTTCTTCTTGTCATATCTAACTTTCCCGTGTCCAGCGCTATTTGTGTCCAACGCTCAGTTAACTTAAGAGGGGGATTAGAGGGGGCGTTAAGAGGGGGAACATGGAACCGTCCTGCTTTAAGTGAGATGAAACACAGTTACCAATAAATTTGTCGCACACCCGGGACTGAATTGCGCCTTGACAATTAATCGGACTGAAAGCTATGCTTTTTTGTATGACTGTATCATGTTTCTCCACTCTCGTGTTCAATTACAAGGTGATATTGAAGATCAAATGCTTCAGTAGAAATTCCTCAGGAATATGAAGATACCCGTATTAATACCGGCCTATAATCCCGACCGGACTCTTTTGTCTGTAGTAGAGGGCGCGACCAAACAAGGCTTTGAAACAATTATTATTGTGAACGATGGCAGTGATGCCGAAGCTGATCATGTTTTTGAGAAATTGGAGAAAACAGAAGGCTGCCATGTCCTGCATCACGCAGTAAATCTTGGTAAAGGTCGGGCGCTTAAAACCGGATTCAATTATTTCTATCTTAATTTTCCTGACTCGCCCGGCATTGTGACTGCGGACGCAGACGGCCAGCATCTGCCGGAAGATATTGCAAAAGTCTCCAGGACTTTCATGAATAATTCAAAAGCAGTGGTTTTGGGCTCAAGAACCTTTGACAAAGGAACTCCGCGGAGAAGTCTCATAGGCAATACCATTACAAGATATGTGTTCAGGTTCCTGGTCGGCAGAAAAATATCAGATACACAATCAGGGTTGCGGTGTATTCCGCGGCATATTGTCCCTGACCTGATAAGGCTGGAAGGTGAAAAATACGAATACGAAATGAATATGCTCATCTCAACAAAAACAAGTCATACAGTGATAATTGAGGAGCCCATAACGACTGTTTATATTGAAAATAACAGGTCGTCTCACTTCAATCCCTTTCTGGACTCAATGAAGATTTACTTTTTATTGCTGAGGTTTTCCTTTTCATCTGCCTTTGCAAGTCTCATAGATTTCGTCATTTTTTCCATATCTTTCAGTATAAGCAGTAACATACTAACAAGCATAATATTGGCGAGGTTAGTGGCGGGAAACGTAAATTTCTTTATAAATAAAAACCTGGTTTTTCAAAACAAAAACTCTGTTGCCGGCACTATAATCAGATATTATATGTTGTTCATTGTCATGGGAGTCCTTGCTTTCATATCAATCAAAACCCTTGCGGGTTTTGGAATGAATGTGATTGCTGCCAAAGCGCTTACTGAGACAGCGCTTTTTTTTGCCAGCTTTTCAATACAGAGAGATTTTATCTTTTTAAACAGCAAAAAAACAGATGCAGGCTGATATGGATTCACTTAGAGGCATTAATGCTGAAATGAAAAAAATATATCTATTATACCCGCCGATATCAAAGAAAGAGCGCTATTCTTCGGATGTGGGAAGCGTCGGCGGGGAACAAATTCCCCTGGGTATATTTTATTTGGCGTCCTGGCTGCGCAAACATGACTATCACGTGGCTGTTACCGATGCAGAGGCGCTTAAACTGACTGAGGAACAAATCCTGGAAGAGATCAGGCAGTTTGCCCCCGATTTCATTGGAATCAGTTCTACTACTGTTGCTTTTCATCGCGCAGTAGGCGTTGCCGGAATCATCAGGAGTCGCGTTCCCGGCCTTCCGATCATCCTTGGGGGCCCTCATATCACTTCGAATATTGAACATGCCATGTCTTTTGAGGCATTTGATTATGGCGTTATTGGCGAGGGTGAAATCACTCTCCTGGAATTATTGACCGCTTTGTCTGCCAAGACCTCTGTAAATGAAATCGCCGGCATTGTTTATAAGGATGTTAGCAAGAAGCTGATCATTACATCAGGAAGGGAATATATTGAGAACCTGGACATGCTGCCATTCCCGGCATATGATCTGATACAGGACATCAGTTTATATACCCCCCCTCCTTCCAATTACAAAACACTGCCGGTCGTCAATATTATAACCAGCAGGGGATGCCCTAATCTCTGCACTTTTTGCGACAGGAACGTGTTCGGACGCAGATATAGAGAAAGGTCTGCCCAAAATGTTTTCGAGGAGATCAAATTTCTTCATGAAAAGTATCATGTAAGGGAGATAGCCTTTGTCGACGACACTTTTTTAATCAACAAAAAAAGAATACATGAGCTTTTTGACTTGCTCAGCAGGGAGGGCCTTCATTTCTCCTGGACCTGCATGGCGCGGATAAACAATGTCACCTTTGAGTTCCTTCAGTTTCTCAGAGATAATGGCTGCTGGAATATCGCATTTGGAATAGAGTCAGCAGATGAGGATATTCTCAAGGCCATAAAGAAGAATATTTCTCCTGAAAATGTCAGACAGGTCATAGACTGGTGCCATAAGCTTGCAATAAAAACAAAAGGGTTCTTTATTGTAGGGCATCCGCTTGAGACAATAGGGACTATTGATAAAACAATCCGTTTTGCCTGCAGTCTGAAGCTGGATGCAGTTGTCGTAACTATAAACACGCCCATCCCAGGTTCGCAGCAGTATGCGGAGGCTCATATGTATGGCGCTCTGGACACTACAGACTGGTCACAATTTAATTACTGGCGGCCGGTTTTTGTGCCCCACGGACTGACTGAGGAAGTTCTTCTAAAAAAACAGAAGGAATTTTACACGCGCTTCTATCTGCGCCCCCGAATTATGCTCAATTATCTAAGGAGCTTTTTCGGAAGAGGGGGAATGAAAAGATTTAAGTCAATCATAAAGCTTTTCGGTTATGTTGCACATAACAATAATGCCAATACCTGAGCCGCCAATTTTGAATAATAGAATTTTTTATATCCATGTTTTATTGGTTCTGGTCATTACAGTAATTACCTTGAGAGTACCGAGTTCTCGATCATTTTAACAGATTGCGGTTAGCCAGTTCCATTTTGATTTTTGAGTGTTTGATGGAGAGATCGATCCACTTTTCAACGAGAGCTTTGAATTTTTTGTAAGTATTGATCTGCTTTTTCAAATCATCGACATAAAAATAGGGCGACTTTGAAACTTCGCCCCACCTTATCATGAGGAGATACGCCCGGGGTGGTCAATTTTAGGTTATCAAAACCAACCAGAGATCTTCTTTTATGTAAATACTATTATGAGACGGTTAATATGTCTCTGTCCAGTTTTTCCGAACCAGCTCTCTTATATATCAAAATAGAACTTATCGCTTAATTTTTAATGTGTATTTTTTGCTTCGCTTGTTGAAGTAACTCTTTGGCGATCAAATTATTTGGTTCTAATTGCAAAGAAGTAGAAAGTGATGAAATTGCTTTCTCAGGTCGTTCAGCCAATAAATATATTTCTCCTAATGCGTAATGGTAAAATGGGCTTTGTGGATCGATAGATGAAGCCATTTTCAAGTGATAAATAGAGGCATCATAATTCTTAAAAGCTCTGTATATAAGTCCCATTTGATAATGGGCACGCTCATTCACAGGGTCAATTGCTAAGATTTTTTCAAATTCCTCCTTAGCCTCAGACCAGTTTCCCTTTATGAAAAGGATAGTTCCAATACGCATAAGAGCCTGAATATTATCTTTACTTGAATGTTTACCTAAATATATAGCTTTTTGATATGCCCAAATTGCTTTATCTAAATCACCGCTGTGTTCATAGACAGTGGCCAATTCCAAATATAATTCAGCATAAAATGGATGGCGGTTTATGGCTTCTAAATAAGCCTCGATAGCTTTAGTATTATTTTTGGTATTTAGATAATGCCATCCTAATGCACTAAATGCCCGCCCTTTTCTGGGAGATTTTTGGATTACATCTTCCCAAAGTGCTACCCAGTCCTTCCAGACGATATTTCTCTGATAAGCAGCAATTGAGAAGACGATAACTACAACAGATAGCAGTAAGTAGACAGTAGACAGGGGTATCCGTGAGGCGTGAGGCGTAAGACGTGATGCGTAATGCGTAATGCGTGATGTGTAATAAGAAATGGCTAATGTAAAGACGACTGCTACACCCATGCTCGGCATATATAGCCTGCGTTCAAATATTACATCTCTTATCGGCATAATACTCGAAGAAGGGACTAAGGCGACCATGAACCAAAGTATGCAGAAGGATATGATCGGGTTTCTCTTGTAAAGGTAAATGCCTGTGCCCCATAGTCCGATGTAGCCGATGGATGATAATATCGTCGGCAGTTCAAAGAGTGTCTTTGCTATTGGATAATCATAGTCGAGGTTCTGGTTTATTGGAAGGACCAGAAGCCTTAGATATGTCCAGTGGACATTGAACTGG
>CAMTXX010000010.1:0-5052 GCA_947085825.1 uncultured Nitrospira sp.
AACGCGTCACCTCAGGGGTGTCCTTTATAAACTCGCTGATCCGCTTTACTACGCCCTCGGTTATTCTGTTCTGTTCCATGCTGCCTATTGTAGCCGATCACCACTCCCCGTGTCCAGCAAAAATGTGGGACATGGTCAGCATCAAGGGGGAGGGCAGAGACGGTGATCCCCCCCATCAATGGGGAGGGCTTCGTCGTGAGCTCAGCCGAACGGTCTCGTAGGTTGCCCTCATTTAATCACGGAATTGGGGATGCTTCCGATCAACTCACTTCGCTTTGATAGTTGAAGGTAAAAAAGCAAGGACTGTGCAGGGAGAGACCAATCTGAAATATTGTATAACTACCCACTTATGTAAAATCTATGGAAATATTTTATAGATTTCCTTGCGATGTGCGATACGCTGACAAACAATTATCTGATTATCTTTATCTATGACAATGCCTATTCTATAACTTCCCAATCGAATTTTATATTTATCTTTATACCCTGTCATACGCTCTATATATCCAAGTTCAAAGGGATTGGAAGATGACAATTCATTGAAAACTATTTCTTCCGCTTTTGTTTGTATATCTTTAGGCAGATGAGATAGTTCTTTTAGAAAACGTTTTGCATACTCAACTTTCCACATTTTGTTTTAGCGACTGGTAGTATATTTTAGCGTCTTTTAATGAAAGCCTCTCTTCACCTTTGGCCTCATCCATTAATTTTGCCAATCCGTAATTTTCTATAACTTCTTCCAATCGCTCAAATTCATCAATCGGTAGTTGAACAGCAACCGGCTTTTCGTTTTCATCTATTACTATTTTTTTATGAAGCTCTAACATGATTAGCCTCCCTATAAAATATTTAGTATATTTTATCACATGACATATTATACAAGTAAATTACTTTCCTCTCACCCGCTACGCCCATTCTTGCAAGGTCGAGAAATATTGATGGCGCAAAGAACAATACCAATGCGCCTATTAGGGTAAATGTTTAGGTGATTGGGAAGAACTCCATAAAGAAAGGACCTCAAATGACGTGATCGTGCAGGGAGAGACCAACCTGAAACTGGGGTCCCGCTCACTATTCTGGACCCCCGAAAGACAAAAATACAGCCTTTTTAAGGCACAAGCAGTGTAGGCAGTTCCGACATCTGTGCCACTCTGTGAGAGTTGCAGCTCTACATCAAACCTATTGTCTTGCACTATTGACCTCAGGGGTCAATTCGGGAACTTGACAGCGATATTAGTTCATAATATATTATGAATATAATACAGCAAAGAAGGGGGCGTTATGCCGAACATAAGTATTTATTTGAATAATGAAACATTAGAAGTTGTGCGGGCAAAATCCAAAGTAGATAAGCTGCCGGTTTCAACGATTGTAAAGGATGCTATTGAACAATACCTGAACATATCTGAAAGCAAAAAAGCCCGTAATCATCTTTTTAAAACACTTGCAAAAAAGCGGCCTTTAGGCGATTGGGAAGAACTCCATAAAGAAAGGACCTCAGCGGATGCTCACAGGAGTTGATACAGGTTTTTTCTTTGCGCTGGAAGAAGAAAACCCAGTTGCTATGAGCATCTGGGATAATCGGAAAATCGTAACATCGGCCATTGTATTATATGAACTGCAAAAAAAGCTGCTGCAAAGAAAATTTGATGAATGGAAGACAGTTATTGAGGATATAAAAAAGTCGGTAACTGTGATTCCGATTACAACAGATGTTGCTTTAAAAGCGGGTCATATTGCACATACTACCGGTATGCCGGGATTGGATGTTTTAATACTGAGTTCTCTTTTAGTGGCCGGGTGTAAAGAAGTTTATACAACCGATTCTCATTTTGAGTTGTATCATGGAAAAGAGATTAGGATTATAAACTTAGGGAAAGGATAATTAATACTCAAACCCAAGGGGGAATAGGGGCAGGAGCCCCGCTCACTATTCGGGACCCCCGAAAGACAAAAATACAGCCTTTTTAAGGCACAAGCAGTGTAGGCAATTCTGACATTTGGGCCACTCTGTGGGAGTTGTGGCTCTACATTAAGCCTGAGCGCTTTATAAAAAATACACAAGCATATATACCAGCAGAAACAGTATCGTCCCTAGAACAAAAAAGCCGATAGGCCAGTGCTTGATTATATCGCCGGGGAAAATATCTTTTTCCATTTTTATCCTTTGCCTGATTTCATCCCTTTTCTCCGGTACTGCAAACTGCAAAAGGACCGTATCAGAGGCGATCTTCATGACAGCAAGGGGGTTTCTGCTTGCCCAGCTTAATGATGAGGGAATTACGTCAAAGACAACCTTTGTTACACTGGCGCTCAGTCGCGCCATTGGATTGGTTATGACCCACATAAAAGCACTTGCGCCCTTTCTGTAGAACCAGTCGGCATCGAGATTCCTAGCCCTCATCTCCGCAGGGAAAATCCCGGAACGAAGAAGAAGCACATACGCAAAAGCGCCGAATAAAAGCAACTGGGTTGTGGTTACAACGTGTGATGCCGTATACGGCTCAAAATCAACAGGATAAGGAAGGAGGCTATATAAAGTGCCTGGAAATACGCCGATGTAAATGCATAAGAAGGCTGTTATCCCCATGGCTATGAGCATATGAGTCGGAGCTTCTTTAGTCCTTATTCCGGAGTCATGGGAGAAGAAGGCATGGAACGGCACTTTGATGCCTGCATGTTCGAGAACACCAACTGAAGCAAAAAGAAGCATGAACCATATGATCGTCATACCTCCCATTGCTGCTGATTCAACCACCATTGACTTGGTCACAAATCCGCTAAAGAGAGGGAAGGCAGAAATGGATACAGCCCCTATTATGCAGAATATAGCTGTCAAAGGCATACTTTTATAAAGCCCTCCAAGCTCAGTGCATTTGATTTTTCCTGTTTGGTGCAAGACAGCGCCCATAGACATGACAAGAAGGGCTTTATAAAGGATATGTGCAAAAACATGAGAGACCGTTCCATTCAATGATAACTGTGTGCCGATCCCGATACCGACCACCATATATCCAAGCTGGTTGATAAGACTATAGGAAAGGACTTTCCTCAGATCATTTTCAACCACGGCAAAAAATATGGGAAACACTGTCATTGTTGCGCCGATCCATATCAGAACTTCAGCGCATGGGAAAGCTCTTGCAAGGACATAAATTGCTGTCTTTGTTGTAAACGTCCACATGAATACGGCGCCGGTTGCAGTTGTCTGCGGATATGCATCAGGCAGCCATGCATGAAGACCGGGAAAAGCGCAGTTTAAGCCGACTCCTATCAATATAAGCCATGATGACAAACCATCCAGTCCTATATACCCGAATTCAAGCGAACCGGTTTTAAACACATGGAGTGCTATGCCTGCCAAAAGACAGAGACCTCCGAAGATATGAACAACGAGATATCTCATTCCTGCGGAAGATGATTCTTTTGTCCTTCTCGCCCAGACAAGATACGTGGCGCTTAAAGCCATTATCTCCCAGAAGATAAAAAGGGTCATTAAGTCCCCTGCAAAGACAACGCCGAGGGCGGAACCTCCGTAAAACATTGCTGCCATATGTTGTGAATCCTCTTTAACATGAAGAGAAAATATTAGGGCAATGAATGTTATCAGATGATATATATAGCCGAAGAATATGCTGAGTTTGTCTACCTTGCCCAAAATCAGATTATAATCAAGAAACCCGACAGTCCAGTGAATGCCCTCGGGAATATTTATCAGGTTGATAAAGCCGATTAAGGGAATTGCTAACAGATAAGCGCTTTTTAGTTTTCCCTTAAAAACAGGAATAAACAATGCTGCAATGATAAATATCAGCGCCGGAGGAAATGTGTTAATCATAATAATCCTCCTTCCTCTTTATAACCGGCCTCAGGATATACTTTGCCGCAAGAATCATAAAGACAAAGGCTGCAAAGCCAAAGCTTGCATAAAAGAAGGGATATTGTTCCCACTGAAAGAATGTATGTTTATGAATAAAAAGTTCACCAATGGTGAAGAAACCGATAAGTATATAAAAAAGCCAAAAAAATCCCTTCACATTCCTTGGATTATCAAAAAAGTATTTCTTTTCTATTTTCTCCATTTAAATTCTCCTCATATAGTCTTCAAAAGAATTATTGCAAGGTATAAAGACGCTGCTGCCAGGGCTATAAAAAAAGCAGTTCTGTATCCCGGTTCGGGTTCATGTTTAAGCTCCATTATTTCATCATGCCTGTTGTTCACTTTGCAAGCCTCCTTATAAATAGCCTTAGCATATTCACACCCTTGAAAATTAGTTATGTTGTGCTATAATATTTTCATGAATACTGCAGTTTCTGAAATAGAACGTATCAAAGAAATCCTTCCAATGCTTCCTGAAACCGCCTTGCATGAACTGAGGGCATTTACTGATTATCTGGCTGACAGGGAAAGAAGGCGCAAGGCTTTGGTTGAACGGGTGCTGAAGGCTGAGAGAGAACCTGATTCCGTTATCTGCAATTCCGTGGAAGAGGCGATGCAGGCAATTCTTAATGCTCCGGATGACGATGATGAGGCTTGAACTTGAGAAACCTTTTCGAAAGAAATCAAAAAAACTCCTCCAGAAAAACCCTTCGCTAAAAGATTTATATGAAAAACTATTGGCAAAACTCGCAAACAATCCCTTTGACCCAGCTCTCCACACCCATCCGCTTACCGGCGTGCTAAAAGGCAAATACGCCTGTTCACTTACGCATGATTTAAGAGTTGTTTTCAGGCTATATGATGACATCGTCCATCTCCTTGATATTGGCTCTCATGACGAAGTTTATTAAGTCTTTAAATTTATCAACCCTCAGTTCCCTCCTGTTACAGACGCCACTACCATCCGTGCAAGGTCTAAAAACAGCGACGGATAAAAGAACAACGCCAATGCTCCTATTGCTGTAAGAACCAATGGCACAACCATGAGGACAGGGGCCTCGTGTATCTTAGACTTAGAGATTCGTGTCCGGGGTTCGGCATGAGAATGTTGTGGTTGAAATAAATATGCTCATTGGAGCTTTGTCAAAAAAAGGATTCGATAATTTAAGCGG
>CAMTXX010000011.1:0-6908 GCA_947085825.1 uncultured Nitrospira sp.
AACCTAAAAACGGCAGTTAGCCACGGATGAACACGGATAAACACTGATAAAACAAACACCTGAAAAGATAAAACTCTTCACCAAATAGGTGATTCACTTTGTCTGTAGAAGTCTTTGATATATCTGTGTAAATCTGCGTAAATCTGTGGCCAAATGCTTTTTATAGGTTCAACCGTATGGCGTTCCGCCAACGGTTAATTTTGGCATTCCCCCCTCCGCTACGCTGCGGGGAGAACCAGGAGTTCGAGCCTTCCTTCCGAAGTGCTGAAAGTACTATCCTGCTACAGGAGGCTTGCCTTTGATAATTCGAGGATTGCAGGTGAAGGCAATTTTTTGATGGTTTTTCGTAGCCTTTGTTTTCTTGACCCGAAAAATGCAGCCGGCAAGGACATGGATGACTGAAAAGTATTTTGTCCCGACAGAAGTCGGGATTGAAATTAAAAGACTTTGAAGGCATCCATGTCCTTGCATACAAAATTCAACTGCATTTTTTGGGTTGACAGGTCAGGAGCTTATTTCATATAATCGAAACTGTATATGTATTTATGCTTCAGAACAAGCCAAAGAGGAGGTTTCTGATGGAAACAAAAAAGTACCTTTTTACCCTGTCACACGCAACCACAAACCCCATGGAAGTTATCGGACTCATGAAAATCGCCTCTAACATAAAGGCCTTTGACGACAGCGCCGAAGTCGTTTTTTTCCTCATCGGAGAAGGGGTGCAGCTTGCGAAAAAAGGGGTGGCCGGCACAATCTCGATGGAGATGGAAGGCAAGCAGGTAAATGTCGGCGAACTGCTCGAATTGCTCAGTGAATTCGATGTGAAGTTTTATGTCTGCCAGGCCTTCATGCCGGGCTATGGCGTAACAAAGGAAGATCTCATTGAGAATGCAGAAGTAAAGTCCAGTTCTTATCTCGGCGAACTGCTTCTGGCAGGCTACATTCCCTTCTCACTCAGCATGTAAGGGAAAGAACCGCGTCTCCATTCATTGCATAAGCTGCTACAGATCAGGCTCTCCGCGTTATTCGTGGAGGGCCTTTTTTGCCCTTTAGAAAACATACTTGATCAAAACAAAACCGAGCACAAGAAGGGCCAAAAATACCATTGTCAAAAGATTGAAATACCGGTCGATAAAACCTCTGATTGACGGTCCATACCGGTAAATGAGGAGTGCAACCAGGAAGAACCTCCCTGCCCTCCCTGCTATCGAGGCCAAAACAAAGACGAGAAAGTCTATCTTAAAGGCGCCCGCAGCTATTGTAAACACCTTGTAGGGGATAGGGGTAAAACCGGCGATTCCGACGGCCCAGGCGTCATACTGTATGTAGAGCTGCCGAATAGATTCGTATTTGCCCATTGCCCCGTAAAAATTCAGAATCGGCATACCTACTGCGTCTATCAGCTTTAGACCTATGAGATAGCCGAACATCCCTCCCAGCACAGAACCGGCAGTGCAAATGGCGGCATAGCGAAAAGATTTTTTTGGGACAGCAAGCGCCAGGGCTAACAGGAGCACATCAGGAGGAATGGGGAAAAACGATGATTCTACAAAGGCAAGGACAAAAAGGGCCGGGACAGCATACCGCGTGTCCGCCCAGTGAAGGACCCAGTCATAAAGTTGTTTAACGTATTTCATTTTATTCTATAGAAAATTTCTGTCTACTGTTCTTGCCTTAAAAAAGGGGCCCCTGTCCCTTAACGTCTTTTCTCTTGACTTCCTCAAATATTTTTATTTTACCGAATTCACCATCATACCCCGGAGCGATATATATCCTGTTAGCACGCATCCTTGAAATCGCCTCAGAAACCCGGGGAAAGCCTGATCGTTCTATATCTTCCACAGGGACTTCAAGGAGTATCCTGAACTCATTCCCGTGGTCTTCAAGCAATTTATTATATACTTTTTCTACAGCCTTGGTGTTGACCCCTACATTTCGTATTTCCGCAATGATCTCCTCCAGCGGGATGATTGACCTATATGCCGGGACATCTTCAGGCCTGAACCCCTTTTTTCTGTCTGCAAGCTTTTCTATCCTGTGCAGAACACCAATCGTCACTTTCTTGCCGCATACAGGACAAAGATAATTATAGAGCATTGTTTCTTCAGGAGAAAGACAGACCCCGCAGTTCCTGTGTCCGTCAGCATGATACTTGCCCTCTTCAGGATAAAACTCTATAGTCCCGCTAAACCCCTTTCTCGTCTTCAGGGCGGACAGAATGGCTGGATAAGAAATCTCCGTATCAAGGACATTCGCCTCTCTTCCAAGCTTTCTTGGAGAATGAGCATCAGAGTTTGAAATAAGGGTGATGTCATCAAGGGCCGAAAGCCTCCAGTTCATTGCAGGGTCGGACGACAGGCCTGTCTCTATGGCATGAATATTAGGGGTGAGTTCTTCAAAACATTCTTCAAGCGAATCAAATCCTGAGACAGCGCCAAAAACAGAAAAATGCGGGGTCCAGATGTGTGCCGGGATCAGCATTGCTTCGGGTGATTCCCGGATGATTATCTTCAGAAGCTCCTTTGCGTCAAGCCCGAGGATCGGTCTGCCGTCTGCGGAGAGGTTGCCGATCAACGACAGCCTTTTATTTATCCTGAGCGCATCATCAAATGCAGGGGCGATAACAATGCAGTGGATCTTTCTTGTTTTGTCATGTTTACGATAGATACAACTGATCTCTGCGGACAGGATAAAAGAGATCTCTTCCTTGCATGATTCCGGGACTGCATTAAGTCTGAATTCCTTCTTTAAGGCAAACAGACCTTCAGCAGCAGGTTCAAGTTTTTTCTGTAATTCATCAAACCACTGTGGATGGGTAAAATCCCCGGTGCCAACTACCTTTATGCCCTTTAATTGGGACCAACTCCAGAGCCCTTCAGGGCACATATCAGGGCTTGTGGCGCGTGAATATTTAGAATGCACATGGAAGTCTGCGATATACTTCATGGTTGAGGCCCCCCCGCTTCTTCACGGAGTTTATTGACCCGCTCGACAACAGGAGGGTGTGAATAATAAAATTTTGCGTATAACGGATGGGGATGCAGGCTGGAAAGATTGTCCTTTGATAATTTTATCAGTGAGATGGCCAGGCTCTCGGAGTCTGACGTCAAAGCAGAGGCGAATCTGTCTGCTTCGTATTCATGTTTGCGTGAAAAATAACTCGACAGAGGAATAAAAGGGAATGAAATAATGCTGAACAGGAACCCCAGAATAAGCATTTGTGAAAAAAGCGTCACATCTTTTATCTGAAAAAGCTCCGCAAGAAAATCTGTTTTCAGGAGACTGAAAGCTAAATACATCCCTATGAAAGACATAACTTCAACTAAAACAATGCGCTTGAGTATATGCTTCTTCTTCCAGTGACCGACTTCATGCGCCAGCACAGCAAGCACCTCAGGCTGGGTCATCTTATTGATGAGTGTATCAAAGAGGACGATTCTCTTCACCCTCCCTATACCAGTAAAGTAGGCGTTTGTATGATGGCTCCTTTTTGAAGCATTGATCTTAAATACCTTGCTCACCTTTATTCCCGCCTTCTCCATCATGTCCCTGATTTTCCCTTCAAATTCATCGCCTTCCAGAGGAGTGAATTTATAAAAAAGAGGTTCGATAACATATGGCGAAATATACATAAGAAACAAACTGAAGACAAAGAAAAATCCCCAGACAAAAAGCCACCAGTAATCAGGACTTGCCTGTATGATCCGGAAACTGCCAAGCAGTATCACGCTCATCAGGATAGTCGAGATGAGGGCGGACTTGAGCTGATCAGTTATCCACAGCTTCAGGGTCATCGTGTTAAAACCGTATTTATTTTCTATCTTAAATGTGTTGTAGAGACTGAAGGGCATCGAAAGTATCGAACCTGCAAAACTTAACAGGAGAAAAAAGACCAGCCCGGTCATAACAAAGGACAGGTCCAAGGATATGATCCATGAATTGTATACATTCAGCAGTCCGCCAAAGATAAAAACCAGAAGCAGAACATTGTCAAAGAGAGATTCAATAAGGGAAAGATTATTATGCTCTAGCGTATAGGCATGGGTCTTTCTCAGTACGGTTTCGTCGATATAATCTTCAAACCCCTGAGGCACATGCATCCCGTAGATTTTCATATGCCTGAGATTTATATGCTTGAGCCAGTATTCAAAACCCTGGATCAAGAGATAGGCAAGCAATATGATAAGCATCGTATCTGTCATTATTTTTCTGTATTATGCAAGATTTTTATTTACCAAACTATTTTACTCCAACATAAAACCTGTATTTTTGGTGTCTGAAGATAACGCCGTCTTTGGTAATCTCTTCCAATTTTACGCCTGCGGTCAAATCCTGCCCTTCATACATCATCTGATTATTTATCCTGACCATCCGTGAGGAAGGATTACTCGAATACATCAAGGCGGCAATTGAAAATGAAGGCAGATTTTGCTGAATATGAGAAGGAAGTTCCCTGAGTTTATATATTTTATTCTCATCCGGCATTTCTGCAAGACCACCTGCCAGCTCAGAGGAAAGAGAAACGGTCCTCTCCGCCTGCTCAGATTTCGCAGGAGCAGGTTCAGACGGTTTGATTATATAGTTGGCCGATGCCGGACTATTTGGCGATATTTTTCTTGGGACATCCGGAATTTCCTGCACTACTTTTGATCTGTCGGAATTACTATCGGTATTCGCAGAGACGGCGTTTTCAATGACAGGAGCGGAATTTTCAGCAACAGGGCCAAGTTTCGGACTTATCGGCTGTGTAGAATAAAGGGATGAATTGACCCTGTCAGGCGCTGTCTGTGCTGTGTCATTTGCAGGTAAAAGAGAAATGTTGCCGGCCTTTGACGTTTCAATTACCTTTGCCTTTTTCGTATGCGAGAACCCCAGCCACCATACAAATACTCCGGCATTCAGGATCAAAATCGCTACAAGAAGATAAGCCCACATAAAATGTTTCTCAGGCTTCTCTGCAACAATATCCTGAACTGTCAGCATATCAGGAATTGTCCCCCGCTGACGTTCTTTTTCGGATTTTTTTAATGCGTCAAGTATATACGACATTTCTATGTTTCCCCCTTTTGCTGCACCAGCATAGGGGCATTGCTCCCGGATGCTGTATTGAGGTGTATGATTGTCTGCGGCCCTACGATCCCGTCCGGGATTAATCCCTCAGTGAGCTGGAATCTCTTCACCTGTGTGACGAGTTGGTTATCATATATAAGAACTCCTTCCTTCTGCGCCTCTCTTCCCTGAATGACCGCAAGCTGTGTATCGAGCCAGTGCACATCCGGGCCTGTCATGCCGGGATGGATATCGCCCCGGTAATGCGGCGGTGTTCTCCATAGCAGCGTATAATCGCCAAACCACCTCTGTTCGATCTCTTTCATATCTACTATTCTTGTGTCATCTCCCACTTCAATTGTCGCTGTTTGTCCTGCAATCTCTGTCAGGGTAATATAAAATTCCCTGCCCTGACTATCAAAAAGCTTTAATATTGCGGGGCTGTTGAACTTCAAAATACTGTTCAGACTGCCAAGTCCTTTCATGCAGCGCAGCCCCTGAGCCTGGGCCTGCAGGCAGGCATCTTCATTGAATTTATATGTGATTTCCCACTTTCTGAACAATGACTTAAAAGCATTCGCCGGATCGCGGTCAAACGGCAAATCAGCCGGCCATTGAATCAGTGCCGTTTGCTGCGGTTCAGTTATATTTATGACTTCAATGTTTGATTTGTGACTAAAGTAGCTTGCCGCCAGGGCAGTCCCGAAGACTATAAGAAGCAGACTGATTATTGCCCGGCTGAATGTTTTTTTTATCTGCATCCGTTTGCGAGGCTCTCCGAATACTTCAGCGGCCGCTTTATTTAAAGTTGGCATATCGACCATGCTTTTCCCCTGGACATAGGTCCCGAGCAGTGCCCGATCACATAAGAGATTAATCATCCTTGGAATTCCGCCGCTTAAGTTAAATAACCTGTCGATGGTTGAAGCCGGGAATAATTTTCTGTCTACTCCGGCTATCGAAAGACGATGCAATACATAGGCGGACAAATCCTGTTTTGTAAGCGCTCCCAGATGATATCTGGCAGTAATACGTTGTTTCAACTGCCTCAGTTCAGGCCGTAACAGAAGGTCATTGAGTTCAGGTTGCCCTATCATAATTATCTGCAGAAGTTTTCGTTCGTTAGTCTCAAGGTTGGTCAGTAAGCGGATCTGCTCCAGCACCTCAGGACTCAGATTCTGGGCCTCCTCTACAATAAGCACTGTCCGCCGGCCTTTTGTATTGGCTTCGAGGAGATAAGCATTTATATTGTCTATAAAGACCTTATTGCTGGTGTTCTCTGCCGGATATCCGATGCCCAGCTCATCACAGATAGTTGCAAGCAGTTCATCAACAGTCACCTTCGGATTAAGAATAAACGCAATATTGGAATTCTCCGGCAGTTGCTGAAGCAGGCAGCGGCAGATTGTTGTTTTTCCTGTTCCCACATCTCCTGTAAGCAGTACAAAGCCGTTGTCGCTGTTGATGCCATAGAGCAGATGGGCCAGGGCCTCCCGGTGCTTATCACTCATATAAAGATAATGCGGATCAGGGGCAATAGAAAAAGGCGGTTCTTTCAGTCCAAAGTATTCTTTATACATAGTAACCTGTTCATTGCCTATAAAAGAGTAATACAAGAATCAGAAAAAATACAATGTTTGCTCATCTTTTACTGAATGAACCAGTATAATCTTTCTTTTCAGCAGGGCTTGCCTGTCACAGGGTCGGGACACCGATAGAAGATTGTTGATTTCTTCATGTAACGGGCATTGATTATTTCATAGAAGTCGTCTGACTGAAGCTGTGTCAATGGTTTCAGCCCAAAGTCGTCAATGATAAGTAGTTCAACCGATGTATATTGTTTTATCCTGCGCTCCCAA
>CAMTXX010000012.1:0-14467 GCA_947085825.1 uncultured Nitrospira sp.
AGGGCTTTAATAGCCTTGTTCAAGCTGCCAAGGCGCGTGCCAGAGGCTATAGGACTACTCACAATCTAATTGCAATGATCTACCTCATTGGAGGAAAACTTAACTTTGGGTTACCCATTTGAAACAGCGAGGAGCCATATGTTTCATGATAACAACGACAAGACCGGGACTGTACTCATTTCCTTCCTGATCGGAGGAATAATTGGCGCCGGCGTTGCTTTACTGCTTGCCCCGCAGGCAGGCAAGAAGACCAGGAAACAGATTTTGGATACGGCAGACGACGTTCGGGACTATGCCACAGGATATGCAAAAAAGCTGAAAGAGAAAATATCGTAACTACTCAGGCGGATAGACTAAAGGTAGATAGACTGAAGGTGGAAGACAAAAGCTTTCAGGAACAGTACCAATAGCAGGCGCTTCTAAGCGCCTGCCTTAAGCAGAATACTTCAGCCTTCAGTCTAAATACCCGGATAGTTATCTGCAGGGTTTAAAATAGAGAACCGAAAGCGGCGGGAGTATTATATTGATGGAACAGGGCTTCCCGTTCCATGGTGTGTTTTCTCCATGCACACCTCCGGCATTGCCGAGATTGCTCCCCCAGTATTCACGCGAATCACTGTTCAATATCTCTTTGTAATAACATTTCTCAGGCACACCGACCCTGTATGCAAATCTCGGAACAGGGGTGAAATTACATACGATAACAAGATAATCATCCTTGTTTTTGGCATATCTGATAAACGATGCGATACTGTTTTCAGCATCATGGAAGTCTATCCAGTCAAAGCCCTGATAAGAAAAATCCACTTCGTATAATGCAGGCTCAGAACAATAGAGCCTGTTGAGGTCTCGGACATATTTCTGGAGCCTGTTATGTTGCCTGTATTGGGTTAGATGCCAGTCCACACTCTGCTGAAAATTCCACTCATCCCACTGTCCGATCTCTCCGCCCATAAAGAGCAGTTTTTTCCCGGGATGGCCGTACATATAGCCGTAAAAAAGCCTCAGATTGGCAAACTGCTGCCACATGTCCCCCGGCATTTTATTCAGCATCGACCTTTTCCCGTGGACAACCTCATCGTGTGAAATTACAAGCACGAAGTTCTCCGTAAAGGCATACAAAAGTCCGAAGGTAAGATTGTTCTGATGATATTTCCTGTATACAGGTTCCTTTGATGCATATTCGAGCATGTCATTCATCCAGCCCATATTCCATTTCATATCAAAGCCGAGTCCCCCGAGATAAACAGGTTTCGTCACACCAGGCCATGCTGTAGACTCCTCTGCTATGGTCAGTATTCCCGGGAAATACCGGTGGGTGACTTCATTAAAGTTCTTTATGAAATCTATCGCCTCCAGATTTTCGCGCCCGCCGTATATGTTCGGAATCCACTGACCGTCTTCTCTGGAATAATCAAGATAGAGCATGGATGCCACTGCATCCACCCGCAATCCGTCGATATGATATTTTTCGAGCCAGAAGAGCGCATTCGATGTGAGATAATTTCTGACCTCGTTTCTGCCGTAGTTGAAAATCAATGTTCCCCAGTCAGTGTGTTCCCCCTTGCGCGGGTCCTGATGTTCATACAGGGCGGTCCCGTCAAAAAATCCAAGGCCGTGTCCGTCTTTCGGGAAATGCGCAGGAGACCAGTCAAGTATAACTCCCAGGTTATTCCGGTGACAGGCATCCACGAAATACATAAAGTCGTCGGGAGTTCCAAACCTGCTTGTGGGCGCAAAATAACCGATTGTCTGATAGCCCCAGGATGCATCCAGAGGATGTTCGGATACCGGAAGGAGTTCTATGTGGGTATAACCCATCTGTTTTACATACTCTATCAGGGTATCGGAGAGTTCCCTGTATGTGAGAAATCTGTTCCCTTCCTCGGGAACCCTCATCCATGATCCAAGATGGACTTCGTATATTGACACAGGGGCTTCCAGCCAGTTGGTTTTAGGCCTTCTTTTCATCCACTCGTCATCACTCCAGATATACCTGTTGATATCGTATACAATTGATGCGGTCTTCGGCCTGTATTCAAAATAAAAACCATAAGGGTCGGATTTTTCAGTTTCGTAGTTGTTATATCTGGATTTTATGTAAAACTTATAGGCCTCTCCGTTACCGATACCTGGGACAAAGATCTCCCAGATGCCGGACAGCCCAAGAGAACGCATAGGGTGTCTCCTGTTGTCCCATTGGTTAAAATCTCCGATAACACTGACACTGCCGGCATTCGGGGCCCATACCGCGAAATGAACGCCGCTTACACCATTGATCCCGGCAACATGGGCTCCCAATTTCTCATATTTATTGTAATGACTGCCCTCTCCTATCAGGTGCAGGTCAAAATCAGTCAGTACGCGTCCAAAGGCGTAAGGGTCTTTTCTTGCCGATATCTCACCGCCCGGACTTCTCGTTTTTATATGATAGGGAAAGACCTTTTCCCTATCCAGCTTCAGGAGGAAAAATCCCTGTTTGTGGATCTTCTCCATGGGATATTGCCTGCCGGTTTCATCATCCAAAATCCAGGACTCTTCAGCCTCCGGCAGAAATGCCCTCACCTCCAGACTTATCCAGGATTTTTCTTTTTTAAGATGTATGCCGAGCACAGAGAAAGGGTCCCCGCAATTGCCTGAAACTATCTTTCTGATATTTTCCTGAAGACCCATTTACGTTCCTCTAAAGCGCAGCGGAGCATTGAAAAGCTGCAAGATGTATTCTAATTCTGAATTGAAAACAGTTACTGCTTCTTTATCCCTTCACGGGCTATCGCGATCTTTCCACTTCTTACGAATTCCTTGATGCCCATAGGCCTTAAAAGCTCTACAATGGCAGCGATCTTTTTCTCATCACCGGTAATCTCTATGGTGTATGTTTTCTGGCTCGAATCAACCACCCTGCCGCGGAATATCTCGGCAAGTCTCAGGACTTCTGCCTTGTCTTCAGGCCGTGGGGCAACTTTTATCAAAACCATTTCACGTTCAACATGGTCGAGTTCAGTCATATCCACGACTTTAATGATGTCGACAAGCTTATTTAACTGCTTGTTTATCTGTTCGATTATCCAGTCATCCCCACTGGTAACAATCGTCATTATCGAAATATTGGGATCAATGGTCTCTCCCACTGAAAGGCTCTCGATATTATACCCCCTTCCGCTGAACAGGCCGGAAATTCTGGAAAGCACACCGGATTTATTTTCAACAAGCACTGATATTGTATGTCTCATAACTCTCCTCTTTTTATACGTAATGAGTGATCAGTAATGAGTGATGAGAAAAGGCGGAATCTCTTCGCATCACTCTTCATACATCACTATATTATTTGACTGCCTTGAGTTTCTTCTCTGTTTTTTTCTTTTCTTCCAGAAAAAGCATCTCATCAATCGCTGCTCCTGCAGGCACCATGGGATAAACCTTTTCCTGCCAGTCTATTACAAAGTCCATAAATACCGGCCTTTTTATGCTGAAGGCCTCTTTTAAAACAGGTTCGACCTCGGAACGTTTTGTTGCCCGCAAGCCTACCGCATTATATGCCTCTGCGACCTTTACAAAGTCAGGCAAGCTATCATTAAGTCTTGTATGGGAATATCTCTCCTGAAAGAAAAGCTCCTGCCATTGTCTGACCATCCCGAGAAAGCCGTTGTTCAATATTGCGACTTTCACCGGAAGTTTGTTAATAACAGCCGTGGCAAGTTCCTGTATGTTCATCTGGATGCTGCCGTCACCGGCTATGTCAATTACAAGCTTGTTCGGAAAAGCCAACTGAGCGCCTAGCGCGGCAGGGAAACCGTACCCCATCGTGCCGAGACCGCCGGAAGTAAGGAAGGTACGCGGCTTGTCGTATTTAAAAAACTGGCAAGCCCACATCTGGTTCTGTCCGACTTCAGTAGTAATTATCGCATCGCCTTTAGTAAGTTCGTAGATCTTTTCGATAACATACTGAGGCTTGATAATATCGGTTTCTCTGTCATAGGTCATGGGCCTCTCGGCCTTCCATTCAGTGATCTGTTTCAGCCAGGCCTTTCTCACCTCGTGCCAGATCTCTGTTGCATCATCCTTTAGAACCTTGTTCAATATGGTGAGGACCTTTTTGACATCACCGACAATAGGCACATCAACCCGGACGTTCTTTCGGATCGAGGTCGGGTCTATATCAATATGAATAATTTTTGCATGAGGCGCAAAGGCGCTTATCTTTCCTGTTACCCTGTCATCAAAACGCATTCCGATTGCTACAAGAAGGTCTGACTCCTGTATAGACTTGTTCGCATAATAGGTGCCATGCATACCGGGCATACCGAGAGAGAGCTTGTGAGACCCTGGAAAACCTCCGAGCCCCATGAGTGTCATGGTAACAGGCACATCAGCATACTCCGCGAGTTCCTTTAATTCTCTGGACGCACCCGACAATATAACCCCTCCACCTGCAATGATCACCGGCTTCTTTGCCTTGGCGATCATATGCGCAGCCTGGGTTATCATGTACTTATTCCCTTCATAGGTCGGGTTATAGCTCCTTAACTTGATGTTCTCAGGCCATACAAATTCAGTTTTCCCTGTAGTAACATCTTTGGGGATGTCAATCAGCACAGGGCCGGGACGACCTGTTGTAGCTATGTAAAAGGCCTCCTTGACAACATAAGCAAGGTCTTTTACATCCTTTACGAGGAAATTATATTTTGTGCAGGGTCTTGTAATGCCGACAATATCCGCTTCCTGAAAGGCATCGTTTCCTATCAGCATGGTGGGGACTTGACCGGTGAATACCACAAGCGGTATCGAGTCCATATACGCGGTTGCTATGCCGGTGACCGTATTGGTGGCGCCGGGGCCTGAGGTGACCAGGACTACGCCCGGTTTTCCGGTTGCCCTCGCATAACCGTCTGCGGCATGGACCGCGCCCTGCTCGTGCCTTGTAAGGATCAACTGAAGGTCTTTTTCATCATGCAGGTGATCAAATATATTCAGCACAACTCCACCGGGATATCCGAATATATGCTTTACTCCTTCTTTTTTAAGAGACTCTATGAAGATTTCCGCGCCTGTTATTTTCATGTCTTCTCACTCCTCCGAGAGCTGCCTGTGCAGCCCGAATCCGATTTTCAACTATTTTACCACATAGGCATAATTTCAATAAAATGGAACATTGAGTTATGCCGACAAAAAAAGATAAAACGTAATAGTTCACCGCAGAGACGCAAAGACGCAGAGAAAATGAAGCTGCACCAATTATCTTTTCTGTTATTTGATTAATTTCCATACTCAGTGCCTCTGCGTCTCTGCGGTTAGCTGAACTTTTACGATAAAACTTATTTCATGATGGCGCCTTCGTCGGCTGAACTTACAAATCTGACATATCTTGCAAGATACCCCTTCCTGATTTTAGGGAGCGGTTTTTTCCATGACTGCAACCTCTGTTTTATCTCCTGAGCAGTAAGCTCGACATTCAGCTTTCTTCCCGGAATATCAATATTGATAATGTCTCCATTATTAATGACCGCAAGAGGTCCGCCTTCCATGGCCTCAGGTGAAATATGGCCGATGCATGGCCCTCTTGTTCCTCCTGAAAACCTGCCGTCCGTAATAAGCGCTACATCACTCAACCCCATGCCGGCTATCGCTGCGGTTGGGGAAAGCATCTCCCGCATTCCAGGGCCGCCCTTAGGACCTTCATACCGGATTACAACAACATTGCCGGATTTAATCTGCCCGGCAAGGATGGCCTTCATTGCATCTTCCTCAGAATTAAATACTGTTGCCGTTCCCTTAAACCGCATCATAGCCTCAGTGACTGCGGACTGTTTAATAACAGCCCCTCCCGGAGCTATATTACCTTTTAAAATCGCGATACCGCCTTCTTTATGATGGGCTTTTTGCAAAGGCCTTATTACTTCATCATTGAAAACTTCCGCTGCACCGGCTATCTGAAATATAGTCTTTCCACTGACTGTTATATTATTCTTTAACTTGACCTTTAACCTTTTCAGTACCGCAGGGATTCCCCCGGCATAGTCCAGATCTTCCATATAGTTCGGACCTCCAGGCAGCATATTGGCTATATGAGGGGTCGTCCTGGCCAGCCTGTCGAAGGTCTCAAGCGGTAATTTAAGGCCTGCGTCGCTTGCAATGGCAAGGATATGAAGTACCGTATTGGTGGACCCCCCCAGTGCAAGGTCAACCCTGATCGCATTTTCAAATGCCTTCATGTTCATAATCTTTCGCGGAGTAATATTCTTTTTGACCAGTTCAACGACACTTTTGCCGCTCTCAAACGCAATCCTCCGCTTCCTGGATGAAACAGCAAGGGCAGTAGCACAGCCTTCAAGGCTCATCCCAAGGGCCTCGGTAATGCAGGCCATGGTATTTGCCGTATACATACCCTGGCATGAACCTCCTCCCGGACATGCGCACATTTCAAGAGCGTCCAGTTCTTCCTTTTTGATGAGCCCTTTTTTAAATTTACCGACAGCCTCGAAGGTATCACTGGTAAGGTTGAGTCTCCTCCCTTTGTAATGACCTGATAACATCGGCCCTGCGGTGACTACTACTGAAGGGATATTCAGCCTTCCCGCAGCCATCAGCATGCCGGGGGTAATTTTATCGCAGTTGGTAAGCAGGACAAGCCCGTCAAGACGATGGGCCTCGGCAACGGTTTCGATCATATCTGCTATCAGTTCCCGTGACGGAAGAGAATAATGCATGCCGATATGTCCCATAGAGATTCCGTCACAGATGCCGGGGATACCGAAAAAGAAAGGATAGCCGCCTCCTGTATGCACCCCTTTTTCAATAAACCGTTCCAGGTCTCTCATGCCTATATGGCCCGGGATCAGGTCAGTAAAACTCGTGGCTACGCCGATAAACGGCTTTCCCATCTCTGACTTTGGGATGCCGGTCGCATAAAGGAGCGCCCGGTGGGGAAGACGCTCGATCCCTTCTTTTATGGTCTTGCTTCTCATGCTGTAAACCTCCTCAAGTATGAACGCTAAAAGTGAATTACGATAGAAATTGGCGATAAAACTTCACTGCTGAAGTATATTGCTTCAGGTCATTGCTGCCCGGCCATCTGTTATCTCTTACTGGTTGGTTTGCTTAAACTGCCGTATCATTTCAGCCATCATATCTTTTTTCAGGAGTTTCTGCTTCTGCATTTTTTTTCTTTCTACTTCTTCTTCAGGAGTAAAATACACTTTTTTATCTGTCTCTGCCAGCAGTATGTCCAACTTATGGTGCTCTTCGCTTATTTTCCTGAACTCGTCGTTTTCCCTCAGCATTTTTTCAATTATCTCATGTTCTTTCAAAGCTGTGTCCCCCTATTTTTCAGTTATTTTTACCTTCATCTCTATTCTCTCATTAGGGTTGTCTTTCGCATCTCTCGGTTGGCTGACAATCTTATCTGCAACCTCAAGCCCGGAGACCACCTCCCCAAATACCGTATATTGGCGGTCAAGAAAAGGTGCATCAGCAACACAGATGAAGAATTGCGAGCCTGCGCTGTCCGGGCTTGCTGACCTTGCCATTGAAAGTATTCCTCTCTTGTGAGGCTTCGCATTAAACTCAGCCTTTATGGTATGGCCCGGGCCGCCCATGCCATGTTTCGATTTGTCAGGGTCTTTTGAGTTGGGATCCCCACCCTGGATCATAAAGCCGGGGATAACACGGTGGAACGTAGTGCCGTCATAAAAACCTTTTTTAGCGAGTTCAATGAAATTATTTACGTGACCCGGAGCAACATCAGGAAAAAATTTCAGTTCGATGTTGCCGAATTTCGTCTCGATTACCGCCTTCGTCTCCGCCATCTTTTTTATCTCTCCCTTGGTAAATTTTTTTCCTTTGATTTCAGCCGAGGCTGTTTGAACAACAAATCCCAGACATACAAGCACCAAAAAGTAACGCATTAACTTCATAAAATTCCTCCTTTTCAATGATGAATAAACCGCATCAGGCAATTACCATTTAATATTACCTGTTTCATCAATATTCTTCAATAATCTTTTCTGCAAGACTGAATGAATTTTCGATACAATCATTCACCCCGATTCCCCTGTAGGCATTTCCGGTCAGATAAAGATTCTTATGCTTCTGAAGCAGCGCATCCATATTTCTCAAACGTTCCAGGTGTCCGACATTATACTGCGGGATAGCCATCTCATGTCTGTACACTCTCGCAAAATCCGGTTCTGACCTGATATTCATAATAGCTGCCAGTTCTCCTTTCACCAGATCAAAGAGCTTTGTATCATTTTCCATGGCAAGGTCAGAGTAACGCGCTCCGCCAACCATGCTCCTCAGCAGCACATATCCTTCAGGGGCCCTGTTTGGAAAAATACTCGAATCATAAAGAGTTCCAAGTATCTTCCTCTTCTCCCTTGAGGGTATTAAAAAACCGAAGGCATTGACTGAGGTCTTGATCTTTTCCTTCCGGTAACCCAAACATACCACAGATAGCGCGGGATAGGGAATTTCAGCAACAAGCTTCGACAGCTCCATATCCATATTCTTCAACATTTCAGATACAGCATAGGCAGGAGAAGCCGGCACCACAATATCCGCCTCTAGGCTCGAACCATCTGTTAAGAAAAGTGAATACCCCCTGCCTTTTTTCTCGATTCCCTGCACCTTACTGCCAAGTCTTAACCTGTTTCCCAGAAAATCCCTGAGGGCGCCTGACAATTCGCCCATGCCCTCATAAAAAGAGGTGAGTGTTCCGCCCGGGCCTGCACCAACCTTCTCACTGCTCCCCTGTTTCTTTCTTTCCATCTGAAGGCGTATCATGCCTCTGATCAGTCCGCCGTAGCGGGCTTCGAGGTCATAGACTCTGGAGAAGCAGGCCCTGAGGCTTAAGGTCTCAGGATCGCCTGCATATATCCCTGAGGCCATGGGGTCTATAAGCTTCTCATAGGCCTCTTTGCCGAGCCGTCTTTTTGCAAATGCCGCAAGGGTCTCCTCATCCTTGACATTACCCGGAATGAGCGGTTCTGCCATTATCCTGAGTTTTCCCTTCAGACTTATCAGTCCTGAGGCCAAAAACGCTGACGGAGATTCAGGCAATCTTTGAAGCCTGTTGCCGGAAAAAATAAATCTTTTTCTTGAGGCATCGTTGCTTCGTAATGGCTCTAAAGCAACCTTTCCGGATAGTTCAAGTGTCCGGGGCTTATTGTCCAGAAAACCGTTTACTCCTCCCTCGCACAAAAATCCTTCAGCTTTTTCAGTCCATATTTTGCCGCCGGGCCTCTGTTCTGATTCTATGACGATCAGATCAGCAGCAGGGTTTTTTTCAAGCAGAAAAAAAGCTAAGGACAGACCTGATATACCGCCGCCGATTATCGCTATTCTGCCCATCCAGCCTCCCTCAGGCCTTTAAAAACAATATCCTGCAAGGCCGAGATAAAAAGCTGTGAGGTATTCAATGATGCAGCCCTTTCCAATCTCATCCCCAATTCCGCAGCCATCTTTTTATATAATATATCGATTTCGTACAGTGTTTCGATATGATCAGAGACAAAGCTTATCGGGATCACAAGAAGATTCTTTATCCCTTTTCCAGCCAATTCCTCTATCATCCGGTCTGTTGAAGGCCCGAGCCACTCAACCGGACCGCTTTTCGACTGATATGACAGTGACCATCTGATATCAAGTCTTTTGATGATCTCTTTGATCGTACCCTTTGTCTGCTCTGCGTAAGGGTCTCCCTCTTCAATAAATTTTACAGGAAGACTATGGGCGCTGAAGAGCACGTGAACATCTGAAGCTGTGCCGGCAGCCTCTGAGGAAGTATTCCCGAATAATTTCATCCCTTCGTTAATAGAATCAACAAGCGCATCTATGTATAAGGGGTGGTCAAACCATGAAAGGATACTGAATATCTCTATTGGATATTGCGTTGTTACTTCCTTCAGTTTGCTTAGCGATGAACCGGTAGTTGCAACAGAATATTGCGGGTATAGGCTGAGAACAATAAGCCTTCTTATTCCGCTCTCATATAATTTGGGGATGACCTCTTCTATCAGGGGATGCCAGTAGCGCATAGCAACGAAGACTTTAAAAGTAACGGGCAATGGGTGATGGGTAATGGGTGATGGGGCATTTTTTCCGAATTCCGAACTCCGAACTCCTGACTTATTCAGTACCTCCTCAAGCGCCTCTGCCTGGGCAAAGGTAATATCGCAAATCGGCGATTTTCCACCGATCAGACCATAGGCTTTCTCAGTCTTGCCGGCCCTGAGGGATGAGATGAGCCAGGCGATAGGCTTTTGCAAAAAAGAAGGGCCGAGCCTGATAATCTCCCTGTCTGAAAAAAGATTGAAAAGAAAGGGCTTGACAGCTGTCAAAGAGTCAGGCCCCCCGAGGTTTAACAGCAAAACACCTGTTGATTTATTTGTTTCGCTCTTCAAAGTTAGTCCTTAATCATTTCTCCCGTATTTATGCACCGCCTCAACCAGCGCAATAGCGTTTTCAACAGAAATCTCAGGCAATATGCCATGTCCAAGATTGAAGATATGCCCGCGGGCAGTATCGGCCTTGGCAAGAACGTCCTGAACCCTTTCTTCAATATATTCCTTTGAGCCAAAGAGCACACAAGGGTCGAGATTGCCCTGTATTACGACTTTTTTACCGAGCCGTTTTACAGCATGCGCCATGTCAACTCTCCAGTCTATGCCGATGACGTCGGCACCGGACTTCTTGACGATTTCGAGCAGTCCCGGACAATCATTCACAAAATAAATGACCGGTACTCCCAGCTTTTTGAGGGCCTTGATCGCTGTTTTCACATGCGGGAAGATCACCTTTTCATAATCATAGGGAGCAAGTATGCCTGCCCATGAATCAAATATCTGGACAGCCTGCGCGCCGGCTTTGATCTGGGCCGAGAGATACTCGATGACCGTTGCAGTGATTTTTTCAAGCAGTGCATTGAAAAGCCCGGGATTCTGGTACATCATCTTTTTTGTATGGCTGAAATTCTTGGAGCTCCCACCTTCGATAATATAAGTCGCAAGGGTAAAAGGCGCCCCTGAAAAGCCTATGAGCGGCACCTTCTCCGCAAGCTCGCGCCTCAGGATTTTTATCGTCTCAAGCACAAAAGGCATGCTGTCTTCAGTGTCAGGGATGATAAGTTTATCAACAGCAGCCTTAGTCCTTACCGGATCCCTGAGTACAGGCCCCTTCTTATCGGTAAACTCAAGGTGCATACCCATGGCCTCAACAGCGATAAGGATGTCGGAAAATAGTATCGCAGCATCAACCCCGAGGATATCCACAGGCTGCAGCGTCACCTTGGCCGCAAGTTCAGGCGTCTTGCAGAGCGTCAGAAAATCCACCTTTGAGCGGACCTCCTGATATTCCTTCATATACCTGCCTGCCTGACGCATAATCCAGACAGGGGTATAATCAACTTTTTCTCCACGGCATGCTTTTAAAAAAGTATCATTCATGTTTTCACCTTTCCTAATTTTTTTGGTATATAACTGCAAAATGGTTCTTCTTCCATATAGTCGCCATACATAGAGTATGCCCTTGCCCTGCAACCGCCGCAGACATTCACATACTCACAGGAGCCGCACTTGCCCTTGTAACTTTTAAAATCCCTCATATCTTTAAACAGCTCGGAATTCTCCCATATGTCCTTAAACGACTGTTTTCTTATATTTCCCGCAAACTTCGGAAAATAACTGCAGGGCTGGACATTGCCGTCCACGTCGATAAGACATATAAGCTGACCCGCAAGACAGCCCTTTGATCCGCCGGTAGAAAATTTCAGGGTGCGTTTCTTGAACGTCTCGCCTTCCGCCTTCGAGCGCTGGAGCACAACACGGTAATAGTGTGGAGCGCAGGTCGGCCTCACAAGCATGAGATCCTCTTCCTTTTCCATGTCATAATGCCAGTCGAGAATCTTGTCGTAGTCCTCTTTTGAGATCAACTCCTTCATTATCTCTTCGCCTCTGCCTGTCGGCACAATCATGAACATATACCATGCAGTTGCGCCGAGTTCCTTTGCAAGTTTATATATCTTTGGAATCTCTTCCTGATTCCGTTTCGTAAACGATGAATTGATAATAAATTCAATGCCGTGCTTTTTGAAAAGCTTTGCCGCGTTTATCGTGCCGTCAAAGGCGCCCTTCTGGTTTCTGAAATCATCATGGATCTCTGCGTTTGAGCCGTCAAGGCTGAGAGATACGATCCTGATTCCGGAGGACTTTATCTTCTCACATATCTCATCGTTAACAAGTGCGCCGTTTGTCGCAAGACACATCCGCAAACCTTTTTCATTGCCGTATTTGGCGATCTCAAAGACATCTTTCCTTAGGAGCGGCTCGCCGCCTGAAAGAACAACAACAGGAGTTGCATAGCTTACAATGTCATCAATTACCCTGAAGGCCTCTTCAAGAGGAAAATCCGGGTGACCCTTTGCCTCGAGTTCCGAGGAAGAACGGCAGTGAACACACCGCAGATTACATCTCCGCGTTATTTCCCAGGCGATCCATTTCGGTACAAATTCCACTATTACCTCCTTCTCTGCCGCTCTCTAAATATTAATAACTGCTATTATACCCTTGCTTCTGTTAATTTTCCATCAAAGAGGTTCTTCTCCATCGCAGCAAGCAGGGGAATAAGGGTTTTTTTATTTAGGGCCGACACAGGGACCGCCTGAAAACGCTGTGCGAGAATTTCCGTCTCTTCGGCGCTCAACCTGTCAGTCTTGCTGAACACCAGTATGCTATTCTTATCTAAAAGGTTAAGATCAGAGAGTATCTTTTCGACCGATGCTATATGCTGTTCAAATCTCGGGCTGGAGGCATCCACTACATGAAGGAGGAGGTCAGCATCTTCGAGTTCTTCCAGGGTTGCCTTGAAGGCGGTCATAAGGTCCTTCGGCAGGTCTCTGATAAAACCGACCGTATCAGTGACAACGACCTCGCGCTCACGGGGAAACCTGAGCCGTCTGCTTGCAGTATCCAGTGTCGCAAACAATTTATCCTCTACAAAGGTCTCGCTTTTTGTCATCGCGTTTAAAAGAGTTGATTTTCCGGCGTTTGTATAGCCGATAATGGATACTATCGGAATTTCCCTTGCAATGCGCCTTGCCTTTCTCTGTCTCCTCGCCTCACCCAGCAATTTCAGTTCCTTCTCCAGCAGGTTAATCCTGTCTCTGACGCGTCTTCTGTCAATCTCGAGCTTCATCTCGCCGGGGCCTCTTCCGCCGATCCCTCCCATCAGTTTTGACATGGCCGTTCCCTTGCCTGTCAGCCTCGGCAAACGATACTTAAGCTGTGCAAGTTCCACCTGTACCTTTCCGTCCCTGCTGTGGGCGCGTCGCGCAAAGATATCAAGGATAAGCTGTGAACGGTCAATAACCTTCAGTTCAGTGATTTCGCCCAGGGCCTTTGTCTGTGACGGTGTAAGATCCTGGTCAAAGATAAGCAGGGTTGCGCCCCTGTTCATCGCCATGATAACAAGCTCTTTGATCTTCCCTTCACCCATAAGATACCGCGGATTTATATCCTTTGGCCTCTGGATGATGGCATCCAGGACAAGGACATCGCTTGAAAGTGCAAGTTCCCGCAATTCAGCCATGGAGTCTTCCTGATCATACCTGGGGTTTTTCGAGACACTCACCAGAATCGCCTTCTCCTTTACGGAAGTTCCACCGGAATATCTCCCCTTTGTGCCGGTATCGAGCGCCCTTGTCTTTTCAGCCTCATGCTCAAAATCGCTTACGAAGGCGTTAAAATCAAACTGTATATTGTAAATATCCTCAGGCGGAAGGACTTTAAAAGGCTTTTTATGATCATATCCGTCAAGATGCGCTATATGAAGAGTCGAAGGCTGCCCATCCTTCAAGCCGATGGCAGCGATAATATCAAACCGCAAAAGCGCAAGGTCTGTCAGGTCGTCCTGATTGAGCGGTTCATCCTTCAGGTGTGTATGAACGAACCTGAGTCCGCGCAGCGCCTTTCTCCCCAGGGGATAATCCTCGAGCGGCGGCAGGAATATGCCTTTTGAGTCTCCAATGATCACATGAGTGACAGAACCTTTTCGTGAAATAAGAACACCGATCTGCCTGTTCAGTTCTGATGATAAGCCGGCAAGGTATTTTGCGAGTTCGACTGTGATAAGTTCCCGAGGCACACGACGGCGGTAGATCCTTTCGAGTGCATGTATGTGACTGCCCCTGATTCCTGAGAGCTTCCCGTAAAGTGTTGGTATATAAACCTCCTATGGAAAATGAACGATTTTGTAATATCTTACCATAGAATAGTGAGGTGAAACCAAAAAGAAAAACATACCGGAAGATAACTTTTTCTATATAATGAATATGGGTAACTACTCAGGTCTATAGGCTGTAGTCTTTTAGACTGTTAGCAACAACAAAACATGAGATATGAGACGTGCCGGGTCCAGCACATGCTCCGTCTTTTGCCTAATAGCCTACAGACTAAATGGCTAAGCAACCTGAGTA
>CAMTXX010000013.1:0-17263 GCA_947085825.1 uncultured Nitrospira sp.
GATGAAGACACGGCATATCAAGAAGTACTGCAAACTTCAGGAAGAGGCCCATAGCCTCCTTGACGCCGCAATGCAGAAACTCGGACTTTCAGCAAGGGCATATACACGAATCCTGAAGCTCTCGCGGACGATCGCAGACCTGGAATCATCCGCAGACATCCAGTCTCATCATATATCCGAGGCAATCCAGTACAGGACACTGGACCGGGGGCAGTATTAGAGATGCGGCATTTTCAATAAACACAGGCTTATAGTCAACCCCTTTCTTTTTTCTATACCACATAAGCAAAGTCATCGGCTGTTGACAGTGCTTTACAATTTATGATAAAAGTAAAGCAGAGGAAGGAGGTATTTTTTATGCAGACCGTGAAACTGAGTTCAAAAAACCAGATTGTGCTGCCCAAAGAGGCGCGTGAGGCCATGAAGCTCAAAGGGCATGATGAGCTTCTGGTTGTTGTGAAGGGAAATATTACCATCATTATGCCCAAACCGAAGACTTATCGAAGCGACCTTGCCGGCGCCGGGATGGGAATATACCCAAAGAAATATCTTCAGAAGGAGCACAAGTCTTGGTAAGCAGCCAATCCAGTGACTTTTTTAAAAAGCACCGCAAGGTTTATCTTGATACCAGTGTTTTCATTTATTTTGTCGAGCGCCATTCACGCTATTACGATCTTTGCGATCAGATTTTCAAGGATTTAGAAGAGGGCCGCATAGAGGCGGCAACATCCACACTCACATTGATAGAAATCCTCGTTCAGCCCTACAGACTGAAAAAAGAAGAACTTGTTCTTAAATTTTATTCATTGTTCACAACGTATCCCAATCTCAAGTGGATACAATTAACGCTGGACATCTCTGACCTTGCGGCCAAACTCAGGGCAGAACATAATTTAAAGACCCCGGATGCCATCCAGATTGCGTCAGCTCTTTCCGGCGGGGCTACCGGATTTGTCTGCAACGACAAGGCATTCCGGAGAGTAAAAGAGATCGAGTGCCTGATACTGGGTGACTTTGTATAGTGGTAATACCCCGTGCACTCAGGGAAGCCCTGCATCTGAAACCTGGTGAAAAAGGTTGAGTTCCCGCAGTATGAAAACAGGATCGAGATAATACTTCTCAGAGACATAAAGAAGATGCGGCGCTCCACTTGCCTGTCCTTCTTCTCTTTTAGACCTTTTGTCTGTTTGACCGCCTTCTGTTTCCGGTCTTGTCTTTGTCCTTTGCGCCGCCTTTATTCAAGCAGCGCAATCTAATATCTTCAGCTTGCGACAGGAGAAGCGGCGATTCCGGTATAATAACTGCATAGAAACGGAGAAACAATTATGGCAAAGTATACGGCAACAATCGACGAAGATACACGACAGAGGATTCAGGCATTACCGGGACGCGTACATTTCTCGGCCTTCATGCGAAAGGCGATCACCATCTTTGTCGAGGAGCTTGAGAAAAATCCGGACCTCCGTCCGGAGAATTTCATCATCACTCACACCGCCCGAAAAGACACAACGGATAAAAAACGGAAATAAGACATGAAAGTATCCCGTTATAAAGCGAATGTCTCCCTGCATATTACTTCTGAGGTTCGAACGCATTGAGTAGAGTGTGGAGATCTGGCACAGCAGATGATTATATTGCATATTAACCTGCTATTGCAGTCAACTAATTCACCAACGTCCCCTAACACTAACATGGATGCTTTTGTATGGAATTCAGAACAGTATGCTAAAATGAATCATGGCGTCAAAGAGGTTCAGTCTCGGCTTTAAATTCAGCCTGACAATAGGAATAATCCTTTTCCTTTTCTGCGTCTTTTTCTCTTCAATCCTATATTATTACCTGAAAAATCAGGTTGTAAAAGAGGCGGAAGAAAAAACCCTGATAATCATGACACAAGTAAAAGCAGTAGGGGCTTATGTCAGAGAAACCTTAAGGCCTGCGATTTTCAATGCACTGTCCAGGCTCGATGCAAAGGGGGAGTTTATTGTCGAGGCAATGTCAACAACCCACGTCAGTCTTCAGGTTATGGAGCGATTCAATAAGGATTTAAAAGGGTATATTTACAAAAGGGTCTCTGATAACCCCATGAACCCTAAAAACAGCGCTGATTTTTTTCATATTGATATGATTTCCCATTTCCGTATTAACAAAGACCAAAAAGCATGGAACGGCATAGTTGATATAGACGGAAATAAATATCTTGCGCGTCTCAGGCCTGTAGTCATGGAAACGAGCTGTCTTCAGTGCCATGGCAATCCATCTGACGCTCCAAAGGAACTTTTAAAGAGATACGGGACAAAAGGCGGTTTTGGATGGCATGTGGGGAATGTTGTAGGTATTGACTCTGTGATGGCGCCGCTGGGATTAGCCCTTGCGAATGTAAAAAAGGTTGCAATCGATACATTCATGTTTGGCCTCAGCGCTCTCGGATTTCTTTTTCTCGCCCTATACGGGACATTTAAATATCTTGTAACCGAACCACTCTATGATCTTTCAGGCCTCTTCAGAAAAATCGCAGACGACAAAGAGCCGCTCGGCATAGATATTCCGGTTAACCGCACAGATGAGATCGGCGACCTTACTGAATCATTTAATATTCTCGCAAGACATTTGCTCGATGCTCAGGAAAGACTAAAAAAGACTGCCGAGATAGAAAAGCAGATGATGGAAACAGAGAAACTGGCAGCAGTAGGACAGTTATCAGCCGGAGTTGCCCATGAGATAAATAATCCTCTCGGAGGGATAAGACTCTGTTTTAATAATCTAATGAACACGAAAATGGATGAGGATAAAAAAAGGCAGCACATCGAAGTAATCAATTCAGGACTTAACAGGATACAGAACATTGTAAAACAACTTCTCGATTATTCCAAGAATGCTTCGCTAAGCATTGCCCCGTCGTCAGTGAACAAGATAATAGAGGATGTGCTCAGTCTCACAGAATACACTATCTCCAAAAAAGGAATTAACTTTATAAAAGACCTCTCTGATAAAATGCCTGAAGTCATGGTTGATTGAAACAAGCTCGAACAGGTCTTTCTGAATCTCATAATAAATGCCGTTCAGGCAATGGATAGAGGTGGAGTATTGACTATCAGGACATGGAGTGAAAATAATTTTTGCAATGTTTCAGTCTCTGATACCGGCAAGGGGATACCTCCGGCCGTATTGACCAAAATATTCGACCCTTTCTTTACCACAAAAGAAGTCGGAGAAGGGACAGGTCTCGGCCTTACCGTGAGCAAGTCGATAGTAGAGCAGCATAAGGGGAAAATAACAGTCGACACATCCGATAAGGGAACGACCTTTACTGTAAAACTATTCGTAACATTATGAAAAAGCACATACTGCACATACTAATAGTTGAAGACGACCCTATTATGCGGCTCGGCATGGAACACTTCCTGACTTCGGAGGGATATGCTGTTTCTCTGTGCGCCAGCGGCAAAGAGGGAATGAATGTTTTAGATAAAGGCGGTTTTGACCTTATCATTACCGACCTCCGTCTCCCTCATCACGACGGCCTCGAGATACTGAAAAAGGCAAAATCGGTTTCGCCAAAAGCAGGGGTAATAATTATTACAGGATATGCAGAGATAAAGAGCGCTGTTCAGGCTATAAAAGAGGGCGCCTTTGATTATATCGCAAAGCCTTTTTCCAATGAAGAACTTTTGATTGCCGTAGATAGGTTTTTTAAATTCAGAGAACTCGAAGATGAAGTTGCTTATCTCAAAGAAACCTTAAGAGGAAAGGTCGAATTCGAAAATATCATCGGTGTTACTCCTGCAATAAAAGACGTATTTGACCGCATTTCTTCAGTAGCCGGCACAGATGTGTCTGTTCTTGTCAGCGGCGAAAGCGGGACAGGCAAAGAACTTGTTGCCAATGCCATTCACAGGTTGAGCAGGAGAAACGGCAGGCCGTTTATCAAGATTAATTGTGCGGCTATTCCGGAAACCCTCTTCGAATCCGAACTCTTCGGCCATGAAAAGGGGGCGTTTACAGGCGCTGTCGACACGAGGAAGGGCAAGTTCGAGTTTGCAAATGGAGGCACCATATTCTTTGATGAGATCGGTGACATACCCCTTTCGCTGCAATCGAAGCTTTTAAGGGTTATTGAAGAGGGTACAGTCACAAGACTCGGCGGAAATTTTACGATTACGGTTGATGTAAGGTGTGTTTATGCTACCAGCAAAAATCTTAAGGAATGTATAGCTGCCGGAAAGTTCAGGGAAGACCTGTTTTACAGGATAAATGTAGTGCCGATAACTATTCCGCCTTTGAGAGAAAGGAAGGAAGACATCCCTCATCTTATAGACCATTTTCTCGAATATTTCAAAGAGAAATTTAATAAATCATATCTGAATATATCCCCGTTTGCCTACGACTCCCTTCTTGCCTATGGCTATCCCGGAAATGTGCGAGAACTAAAACATGCCATTGAGCACGCCGTAGTTCTTTCTAAAGATGGCGCTATAGATATAGGGAATCTTCCTGATGAAATCTCTGGTGTTGCCAGAGGAACCGCGTGCTTTACAAGAGACCTCTCCCTCGATGAAAGCATCAGGTGTTTTGAAAGACAGAAGATCATCAAGGCGCTCAATGAATCAGGCGGCAAAAAAATAGAAGCCGCAAAGATTCTCGGAATAAGCAGAAAGGTCCTCTGGAAAAAATTAAAGGAATACGGCATCGAATAAGTTCCCTTCAGGGAACATTCTATTGTAAATCATATCCCAGTTCAGGAACATTTCCCGCCTCCTTTTTTATGCAATTGATTGATTTAAAAAAATATTTTTTCATGGCACAGCTATTGCTTTTGCATTAATCAGACAATCAATTTTTGGTGCTGATTTTATCGAGAACAGGAGGTGAATAATGAAGAAGCTGGCAGTTATAACTGATGGGTCTGCGGAATCTGATAAAGCTGTTGACAGGGCCATCGAGGCTGCGAAAGAGGACGGCGCTGAGATAATCGTTGTGAATGTGGCTGAAGATTACTGCCCCATAGGGCTTGAGGGAATGGACTGCGATACCATCAGGGAGCTTGTAATGAAGGAGTCTAAAGGCATTATGTCTGCTGCCCTTGAAAAACTGAAAGCTGCCGGAATTACGGCAAGGGGCATCATCGAGATTGGAAGCCCGGCAGACACAATCATCGAGGTTGCAAAAAGAGAAAAAGCGGATGAGATTATTATGGCTTCACATGGCAGACACGGAGCAAAAAAGCTTGTAATGGGAAGTGTAACAGCAAGGGTTGTTGAATGGGCGACCTGCCCTGTTACAGTTGTTAAGTAAGGCGAAAGATTTTTCGCAAAACTAAAAATTAAATTTCAAGGAGGCGTAACAATGAAAAGGATTTTGGTTTTAAGTGTAGTATGCCTGTTTGTTTTAGGAATGACGACGCTTGCATTTGCATCACAGTGGCCACCGGAGGTAGTAGCCAAAGTTAAAGTATTTAAAGACTTGGCAACAGATAAAAAGGATATGCCGCCATCTCATGAGGGAGTAAAGAACATCACAACCGCTGAGCTGAAGAAATGGATGGATGAGAAGAAAAAATTCATACTCTTAGACAACAGGGTAAAAGATCAGTATGACGCTGAAAAGATTAAAGGCGCGGAATGGCTGCTGGCAGATCATCTCTTGGCCGACCCTAAACTTGCCGACAAATATAAAAAGGATGATATTATCGTGCTTTACTGCAATGGTGTGAAATGCTGGCGGTCGCCGGCTGCTGCTGTAATGCTGCAGCACCTCGGCTTCAAAAACCTTTACTGGTACAGAGACGGTATTCCTGTTTGGAAGGATGCTAAATATCCTACAGAGTAATCTTATTATGAGATAGGATGGGATGAAGGCCTTCATCCCATCCCTGAATATGAAATTTTTCGAAGGAGGCGGTAAATGGCAGAAGTAAATAAGGAATTTGAAGCAAAGGCAAAGGCGACTTTTTCCGCAGAAAGAAGAGAAGACTATGTTGTTCTTGTTATGGCAGTAATAGTCTTGATTCTGGTGCTGGGTGGGCTTATCGGCCCTAAATTTTACAGGTCGCTTTTTTTCATCTAAACAACTTTAAAAATTTCTGATAAGGAGGCACAATGGGAGGCGGTATCGGAGTAGGTTATACACTTAAGGATTTACCAAAAATGCTCCCCGGCCTTATAATTTGTTTAATATTCGGCTGGGTAGGTCTTCAATGGGACACTACAATGGGCGAACTGAGAAAGGGGTACAGGGAGGCAGACACCATGATACTGAAACCCCATAAGGAACTCGGAAAACCAATACTCCCCTACAGTGAGTATATACAAAATAAAGAGGACACATACAAAGGGGCAATGACGCTTTTTGAAATGGGGTTAGAAAATAGAAAACCCGATAAGCCCTTTGCGCTTAAGACGCTTGATTATGAAAGACTTGCACAGGAAAAGATAATCCCCTTTAAGTTCAGATTTGGCGAACGGGCTCATCAGTTTCAGTTTACATATGTTGCTTTTCTCCTTTTGGGTGGAATGCTCATAAGGAATACCATAGGGTTGCCAAAGATATTACAGGCAGGCACAATGGCAGCGCGCCCCATCATTAAGCCGGGCATTATAATTTTAGGCGCCTATTATATGTGGTCGGATGTCCTGAAGGTCGGGGCAGTGGGTCTTCTTCTTGTGGTTGCCTTTGTTATGGGCTCCCAGATTTTGATCTCCATCTGGGGCAAAAGGAGCAATGTGGATGACGGGCTTAACGGGGTCATGAGCGCTGGAGTTGGCGTATGCGGTGTCTCTGCTGCTGTGGCAGTTGCCCCTGTTGTTGGAGCAAAGCCGAGGGATTTCTTTTATGCCATAGGCACCATACTCCTTTTCGGCACCATCTGTTTATTTACATTCCCATATATTGGAAAGGCGCTGGGGATGGAAATGCCTGTGTATGGAGCATGGGTCGGCACAGCCATACTTAACACGGCACAACTGGTTGCTGCTGCCACGTGGTATGGACATGAGGCCTTGCTTACCGCTAATATAATAAATATAGTGAGGGTTGGTTTCATTCCGATATGTGTTATCTGGACAGTCTGGTACTTTGTTGTCAGGCCTGCACGTCTGGCAGGAGACGCGGAAGGACATAAAGTGGGTGCATGGCAGATAATAAAAGAGAAATTCCCCATATTTGTCCTCGGCTTTTTTGTCATGGTCACCCTCAATCAGATTGGCCTCTTTACAACAGAGCATAAGGATATTATGGCGAGGGACCTCTTGAGGATATTTTTTGCCATAGGATTTGCCGGGGTAGGGCTTAACATTGCATTTGATGACTTGAGAAAGGCTGGTGGCAAAGCCTTCTTTATCGGTTTTGCAGCCGCCACATTGAAGGCTGTATTGGCAGCCGCCATAATAATGGCTATAGGCGCAGAGGCATTCAGGGTTAAGGGCTGAGTAACCTGAAATAATGCTGAACAATGTAATCTGCAGGGCATGCCTTATTGACGGTATGTCCTGCTTATTTTTATGGAAATAAAGAAGATTTTGGTCTGCATAGACGGCGGGGAACACACAAAAAAGGCTGAGGATTATGCCATGATCATTGCGAAGCAATGCAATGCAGAGCTTGTCGCGCTTTATGTCGTGAATCCTTTTTTAAAAAAGTTTACTGACGAAATATATGCTGTCAATAGAAATGAGTGCCGTGCTCACCTTGATAGAGAACTGGAGGGCGAAGGCAATATTGTCCTGTCAAGCTTTGTCATGAAGGCGAAGGAACACGAGGTGCATGTTGAGCCGATTATGCAGTATGGCTATCCAGAAGAGGTAATATTAAATGAAGCGAAAACCGGGGGATACAGCATGGTGATTATGGGTACAAAGCTGCTCAGGAACTGGAAAGAGCGTTTTGAGTCCTTTAAACTTCCAGAAAAGATATTTAAAAGCATTTCGTGTCCGGTTCTTTTTGTCAGGTAAGGATGAGTTTCTCTTATAGCCTGAGGTTGCCTCTTTCAAAGAGGACAATATCTTTGTTCTTTAATGATATGGAAAAGTGGTTCAGGCTTAATCCTCAGTGGACAGTCCTTTCAACAGAAAACTGTGGGCGAATGGGAAAAGGAGACACATTCACTTTAAAGGTCAGGTATGATAGTTCCGACGAAGAAGTAACTTACAATGGGGTTATTGAGAGACTTGAGGAGAACGAGTCATTCAACATCAGATTGGAAGCTGCCAAACCCAGGTTAATTTCCGTCAAGGTCGAAGAAGAAAAAAACGGTCACTCCTTATTAAGTTATGAGGAATTCAGTGATGAGTTTTCAGCCGAAGAACAGCGGGACATCAGGCTATGGCTTAACAGCGTTGCCAATTATATATTAATTCAGGAGAAAAAGACATTAAAGAATAAACTCTGCAAATGGTTTATTGATAAGGTCTGGCTGAAAATGGGACCTTCCGGAAAGCGGTTGGTGTTTTTTGTAGTTGTCATAGAGGTTGTTGCATTTGCATTTTTCTTACTTCTTCTCGGATGGCTGCTTATTTTTAAAAAGTTTTAGATGATTTTTTAAAAAAGATGCAATGCAGAGCGCTGATGAGAATTAAATTTTTTTACCTTTTTTATCCTTAATTTTGATGATGCACTAAAGGCTGTGAAAAACACATTAAATACAACAGCATGAAATTACAGGGAAAACATGAGAAGAATTATAATTGAATCTTTATTGATACTGTTAATTTCGTTATTCCTGTCTATTCTTTACAACACTGTTTCGCCGAGGGGAATAGAGATTTTACCGAAAAAAGCGGTAAAAAAAGCGGAAATTATAGAATACATTTATTACCGGGGATATGTTTAAGATGGCGGCAAAGTTATCTTTTATATTCAGAATAGTGATTGGTGGAGTCTTTCTCCTCGCAGGTCTGGCAAAGATCTCTGACCCTGTAAGGTTTATTCTCACACTCAGGGAATTCAGATTGTTTCCTGAGATGATCATCCCATTTACAGCAGTTTATCTTCCGTGGCTCGAATTTGTGCTCGGTATTTCAATATTTCTGGGCATTATGCACAGGACAAGCGCCTTGATGCTCGCAGGACTGAATATGCTGTTTGTTATTGCCATCGGATCGGTTATTTTCAGGGGGATTGTCGTGGACTGCGGGTGCTTCGGACTGCTTGCCGATATGTTAAAGCTTCCAGATATGGCGGACTGGAAGTCTATTGTAAGGAATCTGCTTTTCACCTTGATGTGCATCGGTATTTTCATAATCAAGAAAACAGTAATTTCCCTGGAAGGGTATATTAAGAAACAATAAGATTTAGATTTTTTTCCTCTGCCGCTATCTTCTTTCCGTATCCCTGAGCCTCGGATCTATAGAATCCCTTATCCCTTCGCCAAGGAGGTTATATCCAAGGACAGTGATTAAGATTGCAAGCCCCGGGAATACCGAAAGCCACCAGGCTATCTCTATATTGTTTTTGCCCAACTCAAGGATATTCCCCCAACTCGGAGTCGGGGGCTGCACGCCTATGCCCAGAAAACTCAGGGCTGATTCAACAAGCACGGCGCCTGCAATGCCGAGTATCGCCGAAACAAGCACCGGGGCGAGGCTGTTTATCATAATATGTTTGAAGATGATCCGAAGGTCACCCGCTCCCAGGGCTTTTGCAGCCAGGACATACTCTCTTTCTTTTAAAGACAAAAATTCCGCCCTGACAAGCCGCGCAATACCCATCCATGAGGTAAGCCCGATAACAACCATGATGTTCATGATGCTCGGATCAATGAAAGGCACGTGCTGCAGAATCCTTTTGAGCCAACCGGGGAAATTGTCAATGCTCCATATGGCCGGATCAACAAACGCTATGACAGCAAGGATCAAAAAAAAGGTCGGGATAGAGAGCATGATGTCTATAAACCTCATGATTATCCTGTCTATCCATTTGCCGTAATAACCTGAAATAGCGCCGAGGAAGATGCCTATTGCCGTTGCTATGCCCACGGCGACAAACCCTACGGAAAGCGATATGCCGGCGCCGTGCATCATCCTGCTTAAAATGTCCCTGCCCAGATCATCTGTGCCGAAAGGATGCTTGAGGCTGGGCGCTTCAAGAATATGCCTCCTGTCAATGTCATTGGGGTCATACGGAGAAATAAGAGGCGCAAGCACCGCCACAAGGAAAAGGGTGATTACAATAATTCCCCCTGCCACAGCAAGCCTGTTTTTTTTGAATCTTTTCCAGAAGAGATTGCCGGGATTGTCATTGCCCATAACGCTACCTCGCCCTTATCCTCGGGTCTGCAAGCATATATCCTATGTCAGCCAGCAGGTTTCCCAAAAGTGTCAGGATCGCACCTATCGTCAGGATGCCCATGATCATGGTATAGTCTCTTGTCATTACGCTCATAAAAAACAACTGTCCCATACCCGGAATGCCGAAGATATTTTCAAAGATTACGCTGCCGCCGATCAGACCCGGCACTGAAAGGCCGAGGAGTGTAATAATAGGCAGAAGCGCGTTTCTGAAGGCATGCCGGTAGATTACCACGTTTTCCGGCAGTCCTTTTGCCCGCGCAACCGTAACATAATCCTGGCGTATTACTTCGAGCATATTGCTCCTCATATACCGTGAAAGCCCTGCAAGGCCGCCGAAGGAGGATACAAAGACAGGGAGAATCAAGTGGCTGACTCTGTCCCATATTTTGCCTGCTGCCGGCAAAGCATCATAATTCATAGACTTCAATCCTGATATGGGGAGCAGGTCGAGGTGTACTCCGAAAAGCATCATAAGAAGAAGCGCAAGCCAGAAAGAAGGCATCGCAAAACCGAAGAATACCGTTGTTGTCGTAATCTTGTCAAAGAGTGAATTCTGGCGGGTTGCAGAAGCTATGCCGATAGGGATGGCGACAAGAAAAATAATTATCATTGAAATCATATTGAGCATGAAGGTAATAAAAAGCCTTCTGTCAAGCAGCGGCTGCTTCTTGTCCCAGATTTTTTCCATGACCGGCCTTCTGTCTGTGGAGAAGGACTCGCCGAAGTCCAGCTTTACAATCCTCTTCAGCCAAAGTCCATACTGCACGATCACCGGCTTGTCGAGTCCGTAAATCTTCTCAAGTCTCTCTCTGGCCTCAGGCGTGATCTTCGGATTCATCTCAGTAAGGATGTCAGTAGGTTTTCCGGGCGCAAGATGGATGATAAAAAAAGATATTAAGGTAATGCCGAGCAGCGTCGGTATCATCTCCAGTATCCTTTTGGCTAAATAGATAAACATTCGTCACCCCCACCCTAACCCTCCCCCCTCAAGGGGGAGGGAAGTTATTTGTTTCAATAAAAAATGTTCCCCTCTCCCCTTGCGGGAGGGGGATAGGGGGAGGGGTCTTATTCTATAATAATCTTTCATTACGGCTCCATCCTGTGTTTTTGTAAAAGACTGGGCACATACCATTTAGGCAGATTATAACTTATTCCTATCGGAGACGGCTTTATCCCCTTGAACCGGGCATGCACAATAGGCGTGGCATCCGGCACATACAAAAATATATAGGGGAGTTCGTCTGCAAGTATCTCCTGCATTCTGTAGTAGGATTTTTTCCTCTCTTCAATGTCGAAGGTTCTGCGGCCTTTTTCAAGCAGGGCGTCCACCTCCGGGTTGTTATAACTGATGAAGTTAAATTCTTTCTCCTTTGTCTTTGAAGAGTGCCAGATATCATACTGATCAGGATCAAGGCCTATATTCCAGCCGAGCAGCACTGCCTCAAAACGTTTTTTGTCTATGAAATTATTAATAAAGGCAGACCATTCAAGCGCCCTTATCTCCACCTTAATGCCGATCTTTGCAAGCCTCCATTGGATGATTGTGGCGGTATTTTTTCTGAGATTGTTTCCCATATTGGTTAAAATCGTAAATTTAAAGGGATTCCCGTCTTTATCAAGGATTCCATCTCCGTCCGTGTCTTCCCATCCGGCCTCTTTAAGCAGCAGCTTTGCCTTCTCAGGGTTATGTTCATACTTCCTTACATTCGGATTATACGGCCAGGTATTGGGCACATATGGGCCGGTGGCAGGGCTCCCCAGTCCGAAAAGCACCACATCGACTATCTCACTTTTATCTATTCCATACGCTATTGCCTGCCGCACACGTTTGTCTTTGAAGAAGGGGTGTTTCAAGTTAAACGCCATGTGCGTATAGGCGAATGTTGGATAACGGAATTTTTGGAAATTTTTTTTAAAAAAATCCGTGTCTGTCTGTTTTGTATACTGAATAGGAGTAAGCCCCATCATATCAACCCCGCCTGTCTGCAATTCAAGAAACATCGTCGCGGAATCCGGGATTATCCTGTATCTATAGTTATCGATATATGGTCTTCCTTCAAAATAACCATGGTATGAGCCGAGCAGCAGTTCCTGGCCTGACGTCCATTTGCTGAGCTTATAAGGGCCAAGTCCTACCGGGTCTCTTGTCAGTCCGCTTTTCGTTATGTCCTTGCCCTCAAGCAGGTGTCTGGGCAGAACAACCAGATTACCCCAGGACGTAAGCGCGGGCGCAAAGGGTTTTTCATAGGTGACCCTGAAGGTATGGGTGTCGAGGACCTCGGCTTTTTTGACCTGCAGGAAATCCTCTTTGTAGGCTGTCGGGGTTTTTTCATCTATTATTGTTTTATAGCCGAACATCACATCACCTGCCGTGAACTCTGCTCCGTCAGCCCATTTGACCCCTTTGCGTAAATGAAAGGTGATGACCAGCCCATCCGCTGAAATGTCCCATGATTCGGCGAGGTCTCCGATGACACTGAGGTCTGTGCCGTATTTAACCAGTCCGTTAAAAATCAAGCCCGAAACACTGTGCGAAGCGCTGTCACCTGCGAGCATGGGGATTAATATGCTTGGTTCCCCGATAATCCCTTCTATTAAAGTATCGCCATAGGCTGCTTGTGTTGAGCCATTTTCAGGGTCAGCCTGCAATGTCCCGGAAGGTTTGTCCTTACAGCCGCAGAGGACTAAGAGAAGCAGGAAAATATAAATCGTTTTTTTCATGGATTGTTAAGGATACTGTAATTATTGCGATTTTTCAATCAACTTACAAAAAGCATTTGGCCGCAGATAAACGCAGATAAACACGGATAAAACAAAAACTTATGTCTATTTCATATTTCACCTGCAAGGTGAAATATGAAGTTCTCGTAACTCTTTGAAAAATCAGCGTCAATCTGTGCAAATCAGCGGCCAACTTCTGTTTTTAGGACCAACCGGTTAAAGAAGCCTTTCAGGTATTTTCCTGTATAAGAACCCTCTGTTTTTGCGATATCCTCTGGTGTACCTTCAAATATAATCTCCCCTCCTTTGTCGCCTCCTTCAGGGCCGATATCTATTATCCAGTCTGCGGCCTGGATGATATCCAGATTATGCTCAATAAGGACCACGGAGTTTCCGGTTTCAACAAGCCTGTTTAAAATATTCAGCAGCGCCTGCACATCGGCAAAATGCAGCCCCACAGTAGGTTCGTCGAGAATGTAAAGAAGTGACGAGTGACGAGTGATGAGTGATGAGTTTAGCTCAGCACATATCTTCAGTCTTTGGGCCTCTCCGCCTGAAAGCGTTGTGGCAGGTTGTCCGAGCCTCAGATAGCCGAGCCCGGTCTCCATCATCAGCCTCAATTTAGTTATAATGGCCGGCTGGTCTTCAAACAGCAGGCATGCCTCCTCAACCGTCATATTCAGGATATCGTGAATGTTTTTATGCTTATAGGTGATGCGCAGCGCCTCCGGTCTGTACCTCTTGCCGTCACATTTTTCGCATTTTACATACAGGTCTTCAAAAAAATACATCTCCATTAATTCATAGCCGCTGCCCTTGCAGGTCTCGCATCTGCCGCCCGGCACATTGAAGGAAAAAAATCCAGGGCCATAACCATAGGCTTTTGCCTCTCTCCGGGCAGAAAAAAGCTTTCGGATATGATCAAAGATCTTCAGGTAGGTGGCAGGATTAGAGCGCGGACTTTTTCCTATCGGGGACTGGTCAATGAGTTTAACTCCTTTGAGATAGGCCTCACCTTCGAGTTTTTCATATGGCAAGGAGGGTTCACTTCCTGTTCTGAATTTTTGGGCCAGAGCCCTGTAAAGAGTCTCAACTACAAGACTGCTCTTGCCTGAACCTGACACGCCTGTAACAGCAGTAAGTCTCTTTAAGGGGATACTGAATTTTACGCCCTTCAGGTTATTGCCGGCAGCTCCGTAGAGAGTGAGCATTTCACCGGAATATCCCCTTTTCTTCGAGGGCGCCTCAACCTTTTCAATGCCCTTCATATATCCTGCAGTAAGTGAATCAGTCTTGATAAAGTCTTCAAATGTCCCTGAAAAAACAACCTCACCGCCCTTATGCCCGCCTCCCGGGCCGAGTTCCACAATCCACTCGGCAGTCTCTATGATGCCCCTGTCGTGCTCAACCACAATCACTGTATTGCCGAGGTCGGCAAGTTGTCTCAGAATACCGGAAATTCTGTCGGTATCTCTCGGATGAAGACCTACTGTCGGTTCATCAAGTACGTAGAGTGTGCTGGTCAATAATGAAGCGAGCTGATTTGAGAGGTTTATCCTCTGATATTCGCCTCCGGAGAGGGTTTTGCCGTACCGCTCAAGGGTCAGATATCCGAGGCCGACTTTTTCGAGAAACCTGAGCTTTGTGGTTATCTGGCGGATGAGTTCCTTTGAGAGGTCCCTTTGAAAAGGCGAAAGTTCCATATCAGAAAAAAAGCGTGAGCAATCCGAAATCGGCATCCTGCATAGCTCAGAGATGTCGAGCCCTGCCACCTGATATGCTAAGGCCTCCTTATTCAGCCGCTGTCCCTGACATGCAGGACAGATAACGCCCCTTCTGTATCTGCTGAGGAACACCCTGACATGGAGTTTATATTTTCTTCCCTCCATGTCTTTGAAGAAATCATCAATGCCGTGAAAATCAGCGGTTCCCTTAAAAATTTTTTCCTTCTCTTCCGGGGTAAAGCCCTGAAAAGGTTTTTTCACGTCAAGCCCCGTTTTCGCTGCTCCGGCGAGCATCTGTTTTTTCCACCATGTATAAGCAGGTTTGTTCCATGGCTCCACCGCGCCCTTTGAAAGGGAGAGGGTCTTGTCCGGAATAATCAGTTCTTCATCATAGCGCAAGATATTGCCGAAACCCTTGCATTCAGGGCAGGCCCCGACAGGGTGGTTAAAGGAAAAAAGAAGGGATGAAGGTTCGGGAAGGGCGATATTGCATTCTTCGCAGGCATTTTCAGAGGAAAAGGAGAGTGTTAAGTGAGGAGTATGGATGGAGGGGCTGACTTCTGATTTCTGACTTCTGATAATTACCACCTTTATCTTTCCATGTCCTTCCCTCCAGGCCATCTCTATGGAATCCGTCAGCCGTGGTTCATCCTTTATTACAAGGCGGTCAAGGACGATTTCAAAAAAGGGCTTGGGGTCTGGGGTTTGGGGTTTGGCTTTGCTAATCTCAAATCTCAAATCCCAAATCGCCTCATTTAGCTCTATTGTTTCTCCCTTTATCCAGACCCTGTAGAAACCCCTCTGCCTAAGTTCTTCAGGCGATGCTGTTGAGGGGAACATAATTACTGCCTTGCTGCCCTGATATTTTTCAATAAGTTCTGCGATGATCTGCGATGTGTCCCACTTCCGTATTTCCGCCTCGCATCCCGGACAGACAGGGGTCCCGATCTTCGCATAAAGCAGTCTGAAAAATTCATGGAGTTCTGTCAGTGTGCCGACGGTTGAACGAGAGCCGCGAACCGGGTTCTTCTGTTCAAGGGCTATAGCCGGCCTGATGTTCCGGATGGAATCAACGTCCGGCCGGTCGAGTTTTTCAAGAAACAGCCTGGCGTATGTGGAAAGGGATTCTATAAAGCGCCACTGCCCTTCGGCAAAGATCGTATCAAAGGCAAGAGAGGATTTGCCCGAGCCTGAAACGCCGGTAATGACGATGACTTTATTGTGAGGAAGGCGGAGGTTTATGTTTTTGAGATTATTCTGCCGCGCGCCTGTGATTATAAGTTCATCTTTGAACATCCGGATATTTTAACATAATCATAGCGGCATAATAATTGCCGTATTATTCGTCGAGGCCGGAAGCTTACGGCTATACAGGAAGAGTAATACTTCAACGAATAGATGATTAACTAGAGTCTGTTTATAAACTACGTAATTTACAAAAAAGGCTGTCATTCCCGCAATCCCGTCCCGAAAGCTTTCGGGATTCGGGAGGTCGGGAATCCTTCTTTTAAGCCATCGGAAAGATTCCCCGAAAGCTTTCGGGGAATGACAAATAAACGGCAAAAATGCCGACTTTATAAACAGACTCTATATATTATCTCTCCATACTCGTGATATGCTTAAAGAACGGAATATACCAGAGGAATGGGTATGGCGAACAATAAATAACCACGAATGGCAAAACATTGATGATGACAACAACGTCCATTATTACAAGAGCATCCCGGAGCATGGCGAGCGGATACTTCACGTTGTTGTGAATCCAATTGTAACGCCGAAAAAAGTTGTGACGGTCTTCTTTGACCGTGTGGCAAGGAGGAAAAGATGAGATTGAAGGTTGACAAAGAAAACGATGCCCTGTATTTCCGTCTTGACGAAGCAGCGATAGTGGAGTCGGAAGAAGTAGAGCCGGGGGTTGTCCTAGACTTTAACGCACAGGGTAAGGTTGTCGGAATCGAGATGCTTGAACTGAGTAAAAGAACACACCTGGATCAGCTCAAGATTCTACAGTACGAGACAGCATAAACTAAAGTAGACTTCTGCTCGCCGCAGCCTCCCATTCCCCCTTGCGCTTCGCGGCCAACCTTCCCAGCGGCCCCGCCCCGAAGGAAAGGGGAGATAACAAATGTACTGAAGATTATGGCGGGCGTTTATGAAGATTTTAATGGTGGAGCTGATCCCGACGGATGTCGGGACGACCTCTTGAATGCCATTACTAAGATAGGGATTTTGCAAGTGTCCATAAACACTGTGTAAACCCGCGCCAGATAAGGATTTCACCGGGTTTTTTATTTGTACGTATTTCGATATAATCATACCATCTTCTTTGTGCTTTTATCACGTTTTTATCACGGTGCCTTGTCCTTCAACCTATATATTTCATTTCCAACCGCTGTAACAGCAAAGTGAAAATGTCTGGTCTTAGCAAAATGAAAATGTCTGGTTTGAGAAGTGCTAAACTGTCTGATTTAAAAGGAGGACAGGATGGCAGGAAAGGACATTTTCATGGTAAGGCAGAAGGAACTAAAGAGA
>CAMTXX010000014.1:0-9467 GCA_947085825.1 uncultured Nitrospira sp.
AGCCTTGTTCAAGCTGCCAAGGCGCGTGCCAGAGGCTATAGGACTACTCACAATCTAATTGCAATGATCTACCTCATTGGAGGAAAACTTAACTTTGGGTTACCCATTTGAAACAGCGAGGAGCCAATTCTTTATTATCTCAGCCATCACAGGATTCATTAAGGTGAGGGCTATAATCATAAGGATAATCATGAAATTAAACTTCTGGTTTAGTTTCTCTATCTTACCCTCAAGAGCAATCTTGTTTTGATCTATTTTTGCCTCAAGCCTCAACTCTATCATCTGCAAATCTGCCTTTGTGGCAAGTTCCATTGTTATTGCGTGCGCCATGATGATTAGAATTTATATGAAATCAATCGCTTTGTCAAGCCCACGAATCCAAACCCATCAACCCAAAAAATGCAGTTGAATTTTGTATGCAAGGACATGGACGCCTTCAAAGTCTTTTAATTTCAATCCCGACTTCTGTCGGGACAAAATACTTTTCAGTCATCCATGTCCTTGCCGGCTGCATTTTTCGGGTTAACCACAGAGTTCACAGAGGTTTTTCTCTGTGTTCTCGCTTAAAGCGCCTACTGTTGGCTGTGGTTTGATGGTGAATTTGGGACAGGATATCCATGATGCTATGCAGCACACCCGGCTCAGGTTACTTTTTTGAAATATATTTTCTGATCACTTTCCATGCCTCTTCATTGACGAGTTCAGGGGAATTCCCGGTAAAGATGCCCACTCCGGGATAGACGGAATAGTATACCCAAAAACTCCAGTGAAACCCCTCTGCTGAAAAGATATCAAGAAGATCCTGAAGGTATCTTCCGGCGCTTCCGGCAGAAGGGTTTCTATGAGCGGTGAATTCGCCGATATAAATTGGAACGCGGTGTTTTTTCCTGAAATCTAAAACATATTGGAGCTGCTCCGCCAGGGCAGCCTTATCAACATGCCCGAGGAGTTTTGCCTTGTGCCAGGAGATGCCTATGTGCGTCTTATCCGTTGCAGTTCGCGTCTTATACCATCCGGAAAGGACATATTCTCCCTGAAGAGCCGAAATCGGGCTGCTCTCCACAAGACAGGGATTCCGGCAGCCGGTCAAAGCAAGAGAGCGTTTCCCTGTTCTTGCGGTTTCCCCGGTCGGCTCTGAAGACATACTATAGCCGTTCCAGTTAAAACCCGGGTAGTCGATCTCGAAAGACCCGTTTGCAACGAGCGGCGCGGGAAGATCAACAGGATTGCCGTTGACAGCGAGCGTCAGATCGTCAATCCATACGGTGACTTCCTGTTCAGCAGACGAAATAAAGACTTTGAAGATTTCAGCGCCCTCCGGAGGACTTGCCTTCAGTTCAAGCCTGTGCCATGCGCTGCTCTCTGTCAGCGGTTCAGACCGGCTCTCGGTTACGGACTCTCCAGCCGTGATCATCTCTCCGGGATATACGGTAATCGGCCGCTGCTGTGTTGTCATATAAAAAGAGAACTGCGGGGGATAGAAAAAATGCGCGCTGTATACGGTGTTGTTGTCGTTAACGAGCGGGAACTCCTTCACCCAGCCCGGCAGGATCGCCTCTTCAACTATCAGCATATGATTTGTATCATGTCGCCGGATTCTTTCGACCACCGTGTTCAGGATTCCCCTGTACTGCCTGATTTCCTGAGGCGCAGGCTCATTGAGGAGATCATAGCCTGCCACGATCGTTGATGAACGGTATCGCTTTGCGATATAGGTCCAGAGGCTGTAGAAACGGCGCTGATATTGCTTGTTGTTCCAGAACCGGGCGGTCTTCTCCCTGTGAACAACAAAATCATGGGTATTTTGGGCGCCGGGTACGAGATGCATATCAAGTATTACGTATATGCCGCTCTGCTTACACCAATCAAGGATCAGGTCGAGAAGACGGAACGCCTTTTCATCGTAGCGAAAGGGGGAGGATTCCAGATCATGATACGAAAAAGCGAGGCGTATGGAATTGGCGCCTGCCTCGGCAATGCGCTCAATATCCCGTTTGCCGAGCGCTGTCCTGAAATCCTTGAATTCGATATTGAACCCCCGGAGCAGAACCGGCCTGTTCCTGCTGTCGAGAATACGCTCGCCATCCACCCGCAGAAAACCGCCTGTATTCTTTGCTTCAACGGAAACAGAAATTGCGATGAAGAGAAAAATGAGCGTTGTCAGCCATTTAAATTCTTTCATCAAGACCTTGCTTTCCTGTCATCCTGCGGAGAGATCATTAAGAATCAGAGACTGCCTTCTTCTTTCAGCCTGGCGATAAGACCCAGTATTTTCGGCATCGCCTCGATCGCAGCCTTTTCACCCTCCATGATCGCCTCATGCCTCTTTTTAAACTCTGCAGAGCCGATTTTGCCGACCCTTGGTTTTATCACGATATCAGCTCGTGCAGTTTGTGTGGCGGAAAGCTTTGAATACATGATGTTTATGGATTGAAGGATGGTGTCTATTGTGCCCTCAGGAGGGTTGGTATCGAGGTCTGAGGAGATATCCACGGCAATAACTATGTCCGCGCCATATCTTCTTGCAGCATCTACAGCAACCGGACTAACCACTCCGCCATCCACATACATCTTCCCCTCGATTTTTGCAGGCCTGAATACCCCTGGTATCGAACAACTTGCCCTCACCGCCTTGCCTGTGTTTCCTTTTGCAAAGACAATCTCCTGACCGTCAGGGAGGCTTGTTGCGACCGCATAGAAGGGCAGTCTCAGCTTTTCGATGGGGGTGTTTTTCATCAGGTTGTTAATATAATTTTCAAGCTTTTCGCCTTTAATAAAGCCGTTATCAGGGATGGTCATGTCTATAATCTCTGATTTTTCTATGGAAAGGGCTATCGTCTGAAGCTGGAAGACATTAAATCCGTATGCATACAGGCTTCCGACAAAACTGCCTGCGCTGGTGCCGACAATCATATGCACCGGTATCCCGTTTGCTTCGAGTATTTTCAGTACCCCTATGTGGGCGAATCCCCTTGAAGCCCCGGCCCCAAGCACAACAGCAACTTTAGCAGGCTTTGGCGGGGGTGTCACCTCTTTGGGTGCGCATGAGGCCAGTGCAATGAACACAAGAACAAGCAGGAGGCTTATCAATCTCTTTTGTATATTCATATTCGGAATTCCCATCTCTGATCTTCCGGCCTTTACTGCCTGCCGTAATGGTGGAAAAGGTAATCTGTTATCAATTTTGCCTCTTCATTTGTCATAACAGGGGCATAACTTTTCATTCTTGTGACAGTGTTCCCCCATTCTTCCAGGCTTTTCTTTGCCTCCTTGGCCCGATCAAGCGAATGGCAGAGCTTGCATTTAGTTTCAAAGAGCTTTTCAGCAACCGACCAGTCCTTCTGTTTGATTTTTTCTTCTGCAAACGAATATAGCGGGCAAGTTGCGCTGAAAATAACTGCTGCAACCAAAATCCCTGGGAGCTTCAGCTTCATGAAAATATCCCGCCTTTCTCTAAAGTGTTTTCATATTGTATCATTTCCAGACGCGGATTTTCCTGATTTATCAGCTTCTATGGGAATGCCCCGGAGGTCCTGCTTTACAAATCTTTTAATTATTCAGGCTTAAGATGTAATTGTTTATCACCCGGCCCTCAGCGCTTCCACGATATTCATCCGGGCCGCCCGAAAGGCCGGAAGCGCTCCTCCGACAAGTCCCATGATGAGGGAAAAAAGAAGAGCCTTATATGCAATCTCAAAGGTTAGCGTGAACGAAAAGGCAAGCTCTGAAAAGGTCTGGAAATTCAGAGTGGAAATAGTGAAGAGCTGGAGAAAAGAAGCAAAGAAAAGGCCGATACATCCCCCGACCAGCCCAAGGAGCATGGCCTCGATAATAAATGTGTAAAGGATATTCCGTCTCATAAAACCGAGCGCACGGAGCGTGCCTATTTCCGCGGTGCGGTTCGAGACAGACGCATACATCGTGATCATCGCGCCGATGACCGCTCCGAAAGAGAAGATAACAGTAAGGGACATGCCGAGGATTCTGAGGAATTTAGCCATCATCTCTGACTGATCAGCATAATATGTCGTCTCCCTCTTTGCCTCAAGAGTCAGACGGGGATCATTTTCAATGCGCGCCTTTACCTTCCCGAAATCTGATGAGTCCCTTAATTTAAAAAGCACGGATGAATAGACAGGCCTCCGGAAAGACTGCATGAGCTGATCAACATCTCCCCATATCTCTGAGTTGAACCCTGTATTTCCTGCGTCAAAGACGCCGACGATGTTCCAGTCACGCATGCTGAAATGCAGGGTTTCGCCGAACCCTGCACCTTGAAATCTTTTTGCGATGCTCAGGCCTGCCATAAGTTCTGATGAACCGGGCCTTGGCAGACGTCCTTTAACTAATTTGACCTGCGGCCTGAGTGTGAGCGAGTTCTCTGTGATGCCTCTGATGACTACCTGTCCGGGTTTATTGCTCCCGCGTTTTTGCAGGTTGATAAGTACCACGAGTTCCTTAACAACTAATTTCCTGCCGTTTGGCCCTGTGGCTATTTCAGGCTGCGTCTCTATTATAGAGGCAGGCAAACGGTCTACGCCGCTTTGCACTTCAGTCCCCGCAGCCTTTCGAATCACCACGACATTATCATAAGAACCTGTTTCAACAAGGGTTTTCTTCAGGCCTGCTGAAAGCATGAGGATAGAGGCAAAGACGAATACCACGAGCGCCATGCCGGAGGTGGTAAAAATCGTGGTAAGCCGCCGTGTCCAGAGGTTGCGGAAGCTGTATGAGATCGGAATTTTCATCTAGGTGATCTTCCTGAGGCCTTCGGCGATCCGGATATTTACAGAGCGCCAGGCAGGGATAATCGCAGCAACGACCGCAACGATGACCGAAGCGAGGATGCCGAGGTAAATGGTCTTTGCCGAGACATGGAAGATCGGCAGAAAAGCGCTCATGGCGTCGCCAAAGGCCTTTGCAGCAGGAAAGGTCGCAAGTATGCCGAGTGCGCACCCTGTCATGGTAATGAAGAATGATTCACCGAATATAAGGCCCGCAATATGCCATTTCCCGAAACCAAGGGTCTTAAATACCGCGTACTCTCCTGTCCGTTCCCGTGCAGACATCGCCATGGTGTTTGCCACGACCGCCATGATTATGATAATCACCACAAAGGAGACGAGTTGAATCGCTATGACGATCGCCTCGGTCATCGAGACAAAGCCCATCTGAAAGGCCTTTTCAGTTTCTGTGAGGGTTTCGGTAACTGAGTTTTTGAATGAGGCGTCTATCCTGGCAGCCACTTCAGCGGCCTGGTCAGGGTCTTTCACTCCTGCAATAAAAAACCCTGGCTGATCAGCCCTCCTGAGAGACGTCTTCTTCATGGATTCGTTGAGATACTCCCAGTGGAAAAAGAACTGGGTTTCATCAGTTGTTCTGTATTTTCCCTTATAGATTCCACGAAGCACAAAGTCCCAGTTGCCGGGGAAGATCGTCCCCCGCAGCGTAACAGTATCGCCGACCTTCCAGCCGAATCTTTCCACGACTTTCCGGCCTGCGATAAAACCCTTTCGGTCAATGAGGAAGGCCTTCTCCTCCTCAGGGGTGAGGGCATATTCAGGATAGAGTTCGAGATAGGTCTTAGGGTCAACGGCGAAGTTTGGGAAAAAGTTCTTTTCATCAATATAGACGCCCCCGAACCAGTTTCCCCATGAGACGGTCTGGACACCTTCTATCTGCCGAATCTTTTCCTTGTAGGAAGATGGGAGCATGAATACTAAGGAAATAGCATTTCTTGTGATAAGCCTGCTTGCCGAGGAGGCCTCGACCCCTGCGTACCAGGCGCTGACAACCGTCCTGAGCAGCCCGAAGGCGAGGATCGCGATTGTCAGTCCGAGTATGGTGAGAAAGGTGCGCAGCTTATGGCGGAGGGTATTTCTATAGATAAGTTTTATGATCTGCATTGAGATACCCTTTATCGAGGTGTCTGATTATGCGCGCCTTCTCCGCAGCCCTGGGATCATGTGTCACCATGATGATCGTCTTACTCAACTGGGTGTTCAGTCTCTCCATCAGGCCGAGAATTTCAGCAGCAGAGACACGATCAAGATCCCCTGTTGGTTCGTCTGCCACCAGGATTGTCGGGTCGGTGACAACCGCACGCGCTATGGCTACCCGCTGCTGCTGGCCTCCTGAGAGCTGGGAAGGGAAATGCTCGCTCCTGTCGCTGAGGCTCACCATCTCAAGGGTCATTTCTACGTGTTCCCTCCGCTCCTTTTTTGAAAGGTCTGAAAGAAGCAGGGGAAGCTCAATGTTTTCGTATGCTGTCAGAACAGGTATCAGATTATAAAACTGGAATATGAATCCTACATGCAGACCCCGCCAGCGGGCAAGTTCTGTCTCGGAAAGCGTGGTGATATCAACGCCGCCGATTGTAATTGACCCGCAGTCTGCCTTATCAATCCCCGCGATCAGATTGAGAAGTGTGCTCTTGCCTGAGCCTGAAGGACCCATTAATGCAATAAAGTCTCCCTCGTTAATTTCAAGGTTGATGTCCTGGAGAACAGGGATTGTCTGGCTGCCCCGTCTATAGGTTTTGCATACGTCCCTGAGAATGACAAGCGGATTTTTATTTTCCATCTACTTTTCAGCAATCTTTATTCTGGTCTTGTTTTTGATCCTCTCCGTGGGCTTCAGGATAATCCTGTCCCCGGGTTTTACGCCGTCCAGCACCTCGATCATGTCACCGAACTGCTCACCGGTCGAGATCAGTGTTTCATTGGCGATATTGTCCTTTATGACAAAGACATGTTTTTGTTTGTTTTGCGTCACGACTGAGGAGGCATTTACCGCTATGCGCGGCTTCAATTCCTCCGGACTAAGAGACCTATCGAGAAAGGCCACCTTGGCGCTCATCTCAGGGAGTATACGTCTGTCCTTATCGAGAAATTTCACCTTTACCATTACCGAGGCCTTGGTGCGGTCTGCTGTCGGGACGATCATATGCACTAGGCCACGGAAGCGGAGTTCAGGGAAGGCATCCAACTGTATTTCACAGGGCCCTCCTGCTTTTACCTGTTTGAGGTTTGACTCGGATACATCGGCTTCTACCAGCAGGGATTCCATATCCGCAATGGTGACGACAGCTGCCTTTGCCTCAGTTGCCGCGCCTATCGGGGTGACTATGTCGCCTATGTCAGCGTCTTTTGTGAGTACCACGGCATCAAAGGGAGCGCGCATGAAGGTGTACCCGAAAGCCACCTCAGTTCCGCGAAGCGCTGCCGCAAACGCCTTTACTGAGGCTTCCGCACTCGCAACCGCTGCTGCGGCCTTTTTGTATCGCGCCTCCGCAGAATCGTATTCAAGCCTGGATATGTAGCCTTTTGCCAGGAGTTCTCTTTGCCGGTACATATTGATTTTTGCATCATAAAGTTCAGCCTTTACTCTTTCGACCTCAGCGCGTGAGGCTTCCAGATTGGCAGCGGCCTGCTTCTGGGCTGCGGCTGAGTCCTCGTTTTCGAGCCTTGCTATAATATCGCCCTTTTTTACCACATCGCCTTCTTCAACAGCTATGGAGATGAGACGCCCGGTCACCTTTGATGCAACCGCTGCCTTTCGCTGCGCTACAACATAGCCGCTCGCATTTAAAATGGTCAGTGTCTGTGAGGGATATATTTGTCCAATAGTCGTGGCTTCAACCTCGACAGCCGGAGTAAATACACCGCGGAATGCTGCTATTGCAACGACAAACACGACGAGTATTGTCAGGACGATATAGATGTTTTTTTTCCTGCCTCTGCGCGAAGAAGGGGATGCAGATTTATCTATCCTTAATTTTGAGAGGTCCTCATTTGCCATATTTATCAGCCCCCTGTAAAAATGAAATAAAATTAATTATAGCAGAGTTGGCAGCCGGAGTGTTTTGTTGCCGGCAGAATGAAGCTTGTCATGAAGGAGTAATGGCGGAGAGAGAGGGATTTGAACCCCTGCCTTTCAGCTTAACCCGAAAAATGCAGTTAACCCCAAGGTTTGGGCGAAAAAAGTTCTCCTTTTGAATTAGAATCAAGGGGTTATAAGACCTAAAATTCCAATCAAAAGGAGAACAAAAACATGCAAGGAAAATGTAACACAAAAATTGAAATTAATAAAGTAGGCATAGAATTTACGAGTAAAAAGATAACAGCATACGGGGGATTTAGTTTAATGGCTTTATTTTTTGAGAAGATAAAGTTGAGAGAGAATTTAGAAAAAATAATCCCTATAAAAGAGCTATCACCAAACGCAATGGGTATATACAGCAAGATATTGGCATACATACTGGTTATATATGCAGGCGGAAACAGATTTTCGCATTTATTGTATCTTGGATGCGAAGGAATAATGAACAAACTATTTGCAATAGCTAAACTTCCATTGGCATCCACAACACTAACGAGACTGTTCAGGAAGATAAGAAAACAAAAGGAAGCAGAGGAGATGTCAGAAAGGTTATGGGGATACCTTTCAAAACTGATTCCGTGGAAATGGATAAAAGAAGACTGGCTAACATTTGATTCAGCGGTGCTGGAGAGATACGGCAAACAAGAGGGAGCCAAGAGGGGATACAATCCGAAGAAAAAGGGACGTGGCAGTCATAGTCCACTGCTGGCATTTCTTAACAACAGCAGATATGTAGTGAACCTCTGGAATCGGCCCGGCAATGTAGCATCATGGAACAACATACTTGGTTTTTTTCAGAACACGTGGCAGAGGGTTGGGGGATTTACAAAAATAAAAGGGATTATAGCTGACAGTGGATTTTATCTCAGGGAATTTATAGAGCTGCTTGAACAGAGAGGCTTGATCTACATAATAGCTACCAGGCTTTATCATCCCTTACAGAGGAAGATATACGGTCAGGAGAAATGGGAGCAGATAGCTGAAGGCATATGGATCACAGAGTTTTATTTTCAGCATATGGATTGGGTAACAGACAGAAGATTCATTGCAATTCGTCAGGACATAAAAAGGAGACAGCAGGCAATGGGAAAAGAGTTGTCATTATTTGGCAATGAGATAGACATGAATGAATACCGTTACAGCGTATGGATAACCAACTCGCAGGATACGGCTTATGATGTATGGAAGCAGTGCAGGCCAAGGGCAAATGATGAAAATACCATTAAGGAACTGAAAGAGGATTTTGCATTGGGCGGATTTTCAATGAAGTATTTTTATTCCACAGAAGCGGCGATGCTCATGCGGGTTTTCATTTACAATCTGTTTGTATTATTCAGATATGAAATACTTGGACAGAAAGAAAAGATAGAGAGGCTAAAGACATTGAGGTACAAATATTATGTTTTACCTGCTCAGTTAGGGAGTGACGGCAGAAAGCAGATATTGAGGATTTCTATCATAAAACAGAAGATACGATCAAAACTGATTTATCTGTATAACCGCATAAAACAATACTTTCCTTATGGTGATGACAACTGCAATGCAGTTGCATGAAAAAGAGGAATATTTCACAGAAGGTCTATTAA
>CAMTXX010000015.1:0-12984 GCA_947085825.1 uncultured Nitrospira sp.
AGCACATGGGCAGGGTTAGCCACAAAAGGAGCTAACATAACAACGCACACAAACAGCAGCCTTACAGCGAATACAGCATATTCCTACAGGGTAAGGGCATATAATGCAGACGGCAACTCTACATTCTCCAACTGCGCATCAGCAAAGACAGCCCTTGCAGGAACACCAAATGCGCCTTCCAATCTGGCGGCAACATCCGTGTCAACAAGCAGGATTAACCTTTCATGGAAAGACAACTCTGCTGATGAAACAAGATTTGAGGTCTTCAGAAAAATAGGCACAGGCTCATGGACACTGCTGTTCACTGCCGCAGCCAATGCCACTATCTACGGCGATACAACAGCAACCGGCAATGACGCCACGAATAGTTATTCATACTATGTCAGGGCATGCAATGCAAGCGGATGCTCGCCATCAACAAATGCAGCCATAGTTCCCTACCGTCCGACAAATCTTCAAGCGACTGCGAGCAGCGGCAGGATTGACCTCACATGGACGGACAGAAGCGCAAACGAAACAGGATTCCTGATACAGAGAAAGAGCGGCAATTGTGCATCAACTGCCACATGGGGACTAATACACACAACAGGTTCAAATGCAGCAACTTACAGCAACACAGGGCTTGCAACAGGGCAATATTCTTACAGATTGCGGGCCTTTTCCAGGTCAGCGGCGATGCCTTATGCAAACGGTTATTCAATGTTCACAGGATGCGTGAGCGCTATAGTGCCTTAATAATGCTTGCTGGGGTGCGGCAAGCCGCGCCCCAGGTTATTTTTTCACGAAAGAAGGGTTTGTTTGCTCATAATTCCCTGCAATCAAAGTTGCCTGATCTTCAGTTTCAGCCAAGGAACTTCCGCACATGACCTGCTTCTACCAGCATGTTCTGGATGTTGGCGCCATTGCGGTCTTTTATCGCCTTTATAATTCTGGAGGTAATAGTCTTGTGCTCGTGGTTTGTCTCATATGCCCCCCAATCAAGTTTCAGGGATGATTTTACCTCATCAGGGAGGATATCAAGGACTTCTTCGTTGAAGAACGACATTGCAGTCTGCATGTCGAATGGAAAATTCACGTGCATGTCCTTCATGCAACGCACGTCGTCCCGTGTAAGCACACTGAGGCCCAACACCTCAGGAGGCAGGCCGATAGAATAACAGGCAGCGCAAAAACTGATGACACGAGGCAAAGTTGTTTTGCCGACGCTCCGGGCATATCCAAACAGGCCCACATGCAGTTTTCTCATCCTTCTGCGGGGGACAAAAGAGGCGGCATAATTGATGATTGGGGCCAGATGCTCGATGACTCTTCTGTACTCTTCAGAAACCTTGTCTATAACCTCCAGACATTTGCCTTCGTCAATGTCGTAACCCCGCGTCATCTCTGAGCCTGTTAATTTTTTTATGGCCTTAATAACCTCAGGGACAGGATGGTCATACTTAAAAGCAGACTGCACCGTAAAGGTCTGCACATCCGGGTATTCCTCCAGAACCTTGTCAACAGTGTCCGGCGCAAGATGTCCCCTGAAGGGCGCAGAACCCGCTCCCAAAATCGGATATATTTTTATTCCAGTATCTTCGGAGAGTTTTCTTAGCCTGTTGAGAGCGATCTTGTTGCAGAGGATGGCGCTTACCATGCCGTAGTTCATGGCCGGATCAGACCTGGCGAGGAATACCCGCTGGTGGGTGATATCCTTGTCCTTGAAATAAGCCCGCATGATGTTATGGGCCTCAAGCATGTGTTCCTTGTCCTCAAAAAGAGGAATCACACTGATCTCCCGGGGTTTAAAATCTCCGATCCATTCCGAGATGGTGATATCACCCGGATAAAACGGCTGCGACTGCTTTCCGACAACAAAGTCTTTATAGTAGTAATAGACCCGGTTCAGGCTCTCCGGAGACATTGTCATGGGAAGAATGACCTCATGGATAGGCGGAGCTTCACAACCGTAGAAGAGGTTGGCTGCATCACAGGAACGGGGGATGCTCTCCAAGGCTTCGACAAGGACCTTTGCCTCGTTTTTTTCAACATCCGGATTCGGCAGCCGCAGTGTGAGCCGGACATTGTCTCCAAGGCGGTTGTTCCTGAAGAAATGCTCGTACTTGGTCAAAAGCTTCCTCACTACAAAGTCGTCCACCTCTTTGCCTTCACAGTCCCACATCTGCTCGTCGCAGCCCAGGTGCGAAAAGGCATAATAGGCCTCCTGGATTTCATCGTCTCCTGACATGTCCTGGCTCTCTGCAAAAAAAGGCAGTTGGACGTTGTCAGGATGCTGGGTGGACATTACTCTTGGGATTTTCATTTTTGTTCTCCTGTCCGAAGTGAAATCTCAGACCTCATAGATGATCGGCAAGATCATCGGCATTCTGTTCATTGTGTTGCGGAGATATTTTTTCAGGACGCTCCGTATCTTCGCCTGAACAAGGGCCTGGTCGGCGAGCATTTCGCTGTCGAGGTTTTTTATTGTGATGTAGACAAGTTCCTTGACATAGTTTAATATCTCCTGCGATGCGTCTTCGAAAATAAAGCCCCTGGATATGATGTCAGGGCCTGAAACAATATCCCCGGTGAGTTTTTCGATCGACAGGATCACGATCACGATGCCGTCGTGCGCGAGTCTTCTCCTGTCCCTCAGCACCATGTCTTCGACGTCGCCGACTCCTTTGCCGTCGACATAGATCCTGCCGGAAGATACCTTTCCGTTTAGGGCAGCGGTCTCTTCCGATAATTCAAGGACGTTGCCGTTATCGAGGATGAATATGTTTGATTTGGGTATCCCTGTTTTTTCGGCAAGCCGTGCATGATAGACCTTGTGCCGGTGTTCTCCGTGGACAGGCATAAAATATTTAGGCTTTATGAGGTTGAGCATAAGCTTCAATTCTTCCTTGGAGGCGTGGCCGGAGACATGGATCTCCGAGACTTTTTCGTAGATGACGTCCGCCCCGCGCCTGAAGAGGTGGTTGATGATCCTGCCGATGGAGTTTTCATTGCCGGGTATTACCTTTGCGGAAAGGATAACGACATCGCCTTCCTTTATCTTGATGGTTTTATGCTCATCTATGGCGATCCGTGAAAGAACGCTCATCGGTTCTCCCTGGCTGCCGGTGGTTATGATGACCACCTCGTTGTCATTGAGGCGCTTCATATCTTCGAGTTTCAGCCAGGTGTTTTCCGGTATCCTGAGATATCCGAGGTCAAGGGCTATCTGGGCATTGGAAACCATGCTTCTGCCTGAGAGGATCACCTTCCTGTTGAACATGACCGCGACATCTATCGCCTGCTGTACGCGGTGTATGTTGGAGGCAAAGGTGGACATGATGATCCTTCCCTTTGCCTCTGCGAAGACATCTTCAAAGGCCCTCCGGACCTCTTTTTCAGAAAAGGTGTATCCGCCTTTTTCAGCGTTTGTGCTGTCGGAGAGCAGGAGCGCAGTGCCCCTTTCGCCGTATTCAGAAAACCTGTGAAAGTCCATTAACTGCCCGTCCACAGGGGTGGGATCAAGCTTAAAATCTCCGGTATGTACAATATAACCCACCGGGGTTTTAATGCCGAAGCCGACACCGTCGACGATGCTGTGGGTCACCCGGATGAACTCTATCGAAAAGACGCCGAGATCAACGATCTCCCTTGGCTTTTTCGAGATGAGTTCGACGTTTTCGAGTTTGTGTTCCCTGAGTTTTTCCTTTACCATACCTATGGTGAGGGGAGTGCCATAGACCGGGACATTGATCTGTTTCAGCAGAAAAGGGAGCGCTCCTGTATGATCTTCATGCCCGTGGGTCAGGAGGATGCCCCTCAGCTTTTCCCGGTTGTCCAGGACATAGCTGAAGTCAGGGATGACGAAATCTATGCCGAGCATGTCCTCTTTTGGGAACATGAGACCGGCATCTATGATGATCATGTCATCGCCGTATTCCATGACAGTCATGTTCATGCCTATTTCTTCGAGACCGCCAAGGGGTATGACAGAAAGCAGGTTTTCCATTAGTGCAAATTATACCAGATTTTCCTCTAAAGTAAATACGTCTTTTTTTTCATCGTGTAATCCAGAAATAGAAATGTCCTGTTTTACAGAAATAGAAATGTCCTAATCCAACAAGTGCTATACTGCCTCTTTTTTAAAAAAAGGAGGCAAGATGGCAGGAAAGGATCCCGAATGCTTTCGGGATTGCATCAAAGGGAGTTAAAGCGGTTGCATGTAATCCACAAAGCGCTTGATGAGACATTAAAGCAAACAGAGGCAGCGGAGATACTTTCATTAAGCGATCGGCAGATAAGGAGGATAATCAAGAAAGTAAGAGATGAAGGTGATGTTGGCATAGCACACAAGGCAAGGGGGAACCCATCAAACAGGAGACTCCCCAGTAAGATAAAAGACAAAGCAATAAAATTTTATAGAGAAAAACTACAGGGATTTGGGCCGACCCTTGCATCCGAGAAACTATTAGAGATGGAAGGCATTAAGATAAACAAAGAGGCTGGAAGAATTCAACGGTCAAACGTCTCTTTTTTAGACTTTGACGAAGGAGAAAGTCTCTTAAAGGCAGTCAATTATATGATAGATTTATCAACAAAGTGGAAAGATATTAACAAAGAGTATACCGAAGTAACCTTTTCTACAAGAGGTGACTTTTATATGGGATTCTATCAGAAAGGGAAAGGACAAACCGTCTATTCATCAAGCGGGTATATCAATAAAGCTCAGTGTTTCATGGCATTAAAAGACTTATCCTCGATGAAAGAATCGATTGAAAAAGGGCTGGCTTTATTAAAAGAAAAATAATTTAGTGAAAAACAAAGTTGCTAAAGACTTTGAGATTGAGACCTCATAGTTGTTCATCTGTTATAATGTGTCTAAGAAGGAGGTCAAGATGAGTGCATACAAGTTCTCAGTGGTCATCGAAAAGGATAGCGAGGGCTATTTTGCCTTTTGTCCTGAGCTTCAAGGCTGCTATACGCAGGGCGATACTTATGAAGAGGTTCTGAAAAATATCAAGGATGCTATTCGCCTTCACATAGAAGACAGAATTGAAAGCGGTGAAGAAATCCCGCAGACAGAATCAGTGAGTCTCACATTGATGGAAGTTGCGGTATGAATGAAAAACTGCCGAGAATAACTGCTGCCGATGCGATCAAGGTATTGGAAAGAATCGGCTTTTCTTTTTCACGGCAGAGCGGAAGCCACAAGATTTACAGGAATAAAACAGGCAGAAGGGCAACCATTCCTTATCATTCAGGAAAAATCCTGCATCCAAAGACTTTATCAAGCATTCTCAGAGACGCTGATTTAACGGTGGGAACTCTTAAAATGACTTGAGAAAGAAACAAGAAACGTGCAACAAAAGCATCGAGAGGGACGGGGAATAGCTGTCGGAGTTTTTTCATTTTTTATATTCCCCGCCCCTCATGCTGGTCGTTAAGCCAAAATAATAATATTGACAAAAGGCAGACAATGTCGTAAATATATATCATGAAGGTTTTTCGATGGGACAACGACAAAAATGAATTACTGAAGAATAACAGAGGGGTTTGCTTTGAACAAGTCGTTATTTTGATGGAGCGGGAAGATATTCTTGAAACAGGTGAACACCCGGATCAAAATAAATATCCGGGGCAAAAAATAGCGACAGTCATGATAGAGGATTATGTTTATCTCGTTCCTTATGTTCAGAAGAGCGATGAGATATTTTTAAAAACCATAATTCCCAGCAGAAAAGCAACAAATAAATATATGAGGCCAAAAAAATGAAAAAGACAATATTAGATGCAGAAGAAAAAGATATTCTGGATTCATATGAGCGTGGAGAATGGAAACCTGTCAAGAATCCGAAAGCTGAGATTAAAAAGCTGAGTGACTACGCAAAAAACACTCTTCAAAAAGACAAGAGGATAAATATTCGGATGTCATCAAAAGATTTGGATCAGGTCCAGGTCATCGCTGCACAGGAAGGCATTCCTTATCAAACGCTTATATCCAGCATTATTCATAAATACGTATCAGGATATTTATTAGAGAAAAAGAGGGCTTAACAAAACTTTCCAGCCGACCGGTGATAAGGCTGATTTGGTTTTCAATCTTAGCGTAATTGCTCCTGCGGCTGAAAGCTCTCGTTATCACCGGCCCAACCGGAACAGGTAAAACTTATATTGCTGAAGCTATCGGCCTACATGCCTGCAAAATAGGATACCCTGCTCAAAAGATCAGATATAAAAAATTGTTTGAAGAAATACAGGCGGCAAAAGGAACCGGGGTATATCTGAACTACCTGCAGAAGCTGCAAAAGATTAAAGTCCTTATAATTGATGATTTTGCTATGCAGCCTATAACCCGGGACCAGCTTTGTGAGTTAATGGAACTCATTGAAGAACGAGATCAATTAGGGCCTGTTATCATTACTACTCAGTATCCGTCGAATAAATGGCATTCTTTGTTTGATGATCCAACTATAGCTGATGCTATTTGTGACCGGCTTATTCCAATTGCAATAAAATTAAATCTCAAGGGGAAACCTTTAAGAGGAAAAAAGGAATAAAACAGCAAAATAGCTTGAACAAAATGACCAATTCCTATATCGTAAATGAAAGGATCGTTTAAAATAAATTCATCAGCTTTTGAATGAGATAATTCCGGTCAATCTAAATGGGATTGGCCGGTCAACTTCGTGGGATTAGGCAGCAACCGTTTTGATACGATTCGACCAATTATTGCGGGAGGATATATGCCAACCATTAGCATGTTTTATGGGATTCTGGTTTTAATGTTTTTCAAGGACAACCGTCGTCATCACCTTCCACATATTCACATCCGTTATCAGGACAATAATGCATCTGTTTCAATCGAAGACGGCAATATTCTTGAAGGTACGCTACCTAATAAGCAACTCAAGATGGTTCAAGCATGGATAGAAATCCATAGGGAAGAGTTAATGGTTGACTGGGAGCTCGCGGTTAATGGCGAGGAGCCTTTCAGAATAGCGCCATTGCAATAAGGAGGAATAAATGCTGATTGATGTTGTGAGCGTCAAGCCTCAGAAGGATTTTTATCTGGTATTGGAGTTTGAAAACGGAGAGCGCAGACTTTTCGATATGCGTCCTCTTCTTGAGAGAAAACCGTGGAACCGTATTGCGAATTTGCATATGTTCGAGCGTGCAAGGGTTGATTATGGGACCGTAGTTTGGCCGGGGGAAATTGATATTGCCCCCGAAACTCTTTATGACGAATCAACTCCGATCGACAAAAATGCCTCCAACTAGTCATTCCAGCGGGGAACCCGCTGAATTCCGCGTTAGGCAAGGTAATGTCAAAAGTAATATGAAAAATGAGAGAAAAAAATGAAACCACAGAGGCCACAGCCAACAGTAGGCGCTTTAAGCGAGAGGCAAGGCATTTAATATGGCAAATAAGTCTGAAAAGAACAGGGCAAATATTTCAAAGAGTTAACTCTGTGAACTCTAAAGAAGCTTCAGGAGAAAGGATAAAGAATAAGAGACAGGACAAGAGATCACAGAGGGAGAAGGCTTTAAGGCAGTTAAGCTGCTGTTAATTAAAAATATCTCCGTGTTCTCTGTGGTTAATTTTTGACAATACGTTAAGACACAGAAGGAGGACGACAAATGAAAAATCCCTACAGTGTGTTCTTCGGATTCAAGAGAGAGCCGTTCTCGCAGGATCTAAGAGTGGAGGAGATGCTTCAAAGTCAGGCGGTTGCCGGAGCAAAGGAACGCTTTCTGTATGCAGTTGATATCGGCGCGATTGCTGTTATTATCCCGAAAGCATTCGGGACAGCGGCAAGTCCTCTGCCCTGAGATTGGCCTCCTCAGGGCTTCATCCCTCGGAGTATCGCATCCTCTATATTACCGCCACTTCAGGAACCATTGCGGAACTGTATAAGTCCCGAAAGCGTTCGGGATTACTGTTGGGATTGCTTTAATGATAAAACTCAGGCCGGTTTAATCCAAAATCTAACACGGGATAAATAATCCTTTCTGATGCATTTCGAATACGCTAAAAAAGGATCCCTGCATATCCTACCGCCATCTCGAACTCTCCTTCCGGCATAACGTCGTGGCTGGTGGTATATTCGAGTAGATACCCTTTCTCAGCGCCCATCGCCTTTGCAGCAGCTACTGTTGCCGCAAACGCTCCGGAGCCGCAGGCATTATGACTTTTCTGCGCCTCTTTTCTGAGCTCGCTAGATCTCATCCGGAGCGCCAGCTCTATTATCCTTGAGTCGTTTTCCTTCATCCGTTTTTTTGCCTCCTCACCATAACCATACGGAGTAAAGCCATAGGAGTCACCGTAATGGGTCAGATCGGTTGTGCCGACGACCACAATCTTCTTCCCCATCCCTGATACCGCCTCTCCGATCTTTTTGCCTGTTATGTGTGCGTTCTCGTCAGGGGGTATCGCTACCGGCACTATCTTTGCTTCAGGGCAGAGGTATTTTATGAAGGGGAGTTGGACCTCTATGGCATGTTCACCTTCATGAGCTTCAGGGTCTTCGATAACATCTCCGGAGAGGAGGTCGAGAAGAGTTTCCGCGACTTCTTCATCGATCTTGACATCGCCTAAGGGTGTTGACCAGGAGCCGTGGGCGTAGATGGAATTGCCCTGCGGCTTCCAGGTATGGACTGCGCCGAGCAGGATGAACGTGTCGGGAACGGTCTTTACGCTTATGCACTTGAAGACCTTCGCAGCCACAGCCCCGGAAAAGACCCATCCTGCATGGGGGACTATGCCGGCGACCGCCTTTGCAGGCTCCTTCGGCGCCTTATAGTCTTTTAAGAAACGCTCTATCTGGGCGCTGCAGTCACCGGAATAAAAATGTCTTGCGTAAGGCTGTCTGGTCATCAGCATCTTTTATACCTCCTGTAAAAAATGTTACCCGCTATAGCATTAGTACCTTTCATGTAAAGTGTATCAATATTTACCACGACATACTACAAGTATTCTCAGACGCTAATAAGCAAATTGCAGATATTAGCGACCACAACTGTTGAATTTAGGACAGCCGGAGATCCCGTGATATAATTGATCGAGGTACTGGTAACAAAAACCTCTCCGGAAAGGGGTAATGTCAAAAGTTTTATGAAAAAAGAGGGGAAGACATGAAAATACAGAAATTCACCACAGAGGACACAGAGGAAAAGAGCTTTAGATTTTTAAAAAGCTCTGTAACCCCATGATTTTATTCTGTTATCTCTGTGTTCTCTGTGGTTAATTTTTGACAATACGATATGGGAATGAAGGAGGGATGGTATGCCGGCATATGAATATATCTGTAAGGACTGCAACAGGGAATTCACGGTCTTTCTCTCGATCAGTGAATATGAGGTAATTACGACGATCAAGTGTCCTCAATGTGACAGCGATAATGTTCAGAGGAAGTTAACGGGATTCTTTGTCAAGACGAGCAGAAAATCCTAAGGTTTTCTACAGGGCATGGCGGCAAATTATTATCAGACGGTCACACCGTCGAGTCTCTTCAGCCCTGCTTTGATCGCATGTTCTATCGCCGCGGAGTATTCCCTGTCGGTGCTCCTCCTGTTCAGGGGAGGGTTTTCAAAGGCCTTATAACAGGGATGGCACTGGTCCATGATATTGACGTAGGTATTCTTTGATATCTCCTCTGTGATAAATTTTACGATTTCTGCTTTAGTCAGGGGCTGTTGACATTTAAAGGATCGCGACGTATATTATATTTAGTTGTATACGTCATAATTTTGGAGGTCCGATATGCAAACAAAACTCACTCTTCGGCTCGAAGAGCAATTAATTGAAAATGCAAAATCTTACGCCGCTCGTGCGGGCAAATCGGTGTCACAGATTGTTGCGGATTACTTCAAGTTGCTGACATCTGAAAAAAAGAAAGGTCTTCCACCATCAGCCCCGGTAACTCAATCCCTTCGTGGAAGGCTGCGGGAGTCAAAGCTTGATGAAAAAGACTACAAAAAATTTCTGGAGGAAAAATACCTTTGAAAGTTCTGTTTGATACAAACATAGTGCTTGATGTGCTTATGGACAGGATGCCGTATTCGGAAGCCGCTGTTGAGCTTTTTTCCAAAGTGGAAAATGGAGCTATCATTGGATATTTATGCGGCACTACCATAACTACCGTATATTATCTTGCATCCAAAGTTGTGGGCGCTGCAAGGGCACAAAAAGAAATCAAAAAACTACTGGGTCTCTTTGAGGTTGCTCCTGTCAATAGGCCTGTCCTCGAATCCGCTCTTATCGCCGATTTTAACGATTTCGAAGATGCGGTGATTCATGAAGCCGCCTGTCATGTCGGAGCCGATGCAATTGTGACGCGTAATCAGAAGGATTACAAGAAATCCCAAATATCCGTTTACACCTCAACAGAGCTAGCAAGAATATTGCAGATGATGTGAAGTATCTTGAGCAGAGATGAAAAAGAAAAAGGGGCCATCCCGAAAGCATTCGGGACAACCCCCTGAATTTGTTGGCGTCCCCAGCGGGATTCGAACCCGCGTTACCGCCTTGAAAGGGCGATGTCCTAGGCCAGGCTAGACGATGGGGACATTAAAAAACCGTAAACCGTAATGAGTTATGGGTAAATACCGCTCCATTTGCCGCCTGTCAGGCCTTTTGCTCATCACGCCTCACTCGTTACTCATCACGGTTTTTTGGTGAGCCGCGTTGGATTCGAACCAACGACCCACGCCTTAAAAGGGCGTTGCTCTACCTACTGAGCTAGCGGCCCAATTTAGGCTTTTAATTTACCTTTTAAATGGTTTTCTTGTCAAATTTCCTTGATATGCTTTTTGGTATTTGGGAGCAGGCCGCCTGACAGGATGATCTCTTTTTCCCTATCATTCAGTTGTGAAGATACCTCGAATGAATAGTTTTTTGTCTGGTTATGTATAATATAAAACTGATTTCCTGTTAATGATTTTTTGATGTCCTGTATAATTAGTTTGTCACCTTTTTCTACTTTTTCATAATCCTCTGTATTTTTAAAAAGTAACGGGAGAATGCCGAAATTAATAAGGTTTGATCTGTGGATTCGTGCAAAAGACCGTGCAATAACTGCCTGTATCCCGAGGTACATTGGCGCTATCGCAGCATGTTCCCTTGATGAACCCTGACCGTAATTTTCACTCCCCACGATAATTCCGCCACCTGTTAATTTTGCTTCTTTTGCCCTTTTGCTGAATGTGCTATCAATATTGGAAAATACATACTCTGATATCGCTGGTATATTCGAACGCAGTGGAAGGATTGTAGAGCCGGCAGGCATGATGTCGTCAGTTGTTATATTGTCACCCAGTTTCAATAAAACATCAGCCTCGATCTTTTCTCCAAGGGGTTCTTTTACGGGCGCTTCTTTTATATTAGGTCCTTTTATCACCTGTATATTTTGAGTATCTTGTTGTGGTTTAATCAGCATATTGTCATTGATCATGTACTGTGAAGGTTCACGGGATATTTCAATATGCAGGCCTGAACTACGAGGATCAACTATCTCTCCCTTAACAGCAAAGACTACACATGCAATAGGACTTGCAAGATATACAAATGCATCTTTATTTCCACTTCTTCCTTTGAAATTCCTGTTATACGATCTAATTGATATCTGTCCTGTACCGGGTGAACCTCCCATACCAATGCATGGGCCACATGAACATTCGAGAATCCTTGCTCCTGCTGCAATCATATCTGCCACGTATCCTTTCCGTGAAAGCATTTCATATACAGCCTTGGATCCCGGGTTTATGAGAAGGTTCACGCCTTCTGCCACTGAATTATCTTTAAGAATGGAAGCAACTGTTTTTAAAGTCTGGTATGATGAATTGGTGCAGCTACCTATGCAGACCTGGTCAACTTTTGTGCCAGTAAGCTCTCTGATTGGGACAACGGTGTCAGGACTATGGGGTTGAGCGATCATAGGTTCGATTGCATTTAAGTCTATCTCAATGATATCAGCATATTGTGCAACTCTATCAGCTTGAAGCTCGATCCAATCTGATTCCCTTCTCTGTGCTTTCAGAAAATACTTTGTTCTTTTATCGCTTGGGAATATGGATGTTGTTGCGCCAAGCTCTGCACCCATATTCGTAATAGTTGCTCTCTCAGGTACACTTAAATCTTTAACACCAGGACCACCGTATTCCAGAATCTTTCCCACTCCTCCCTTTACTGTCAGTCTTCTTAGGATTTCAAGTATTACATCCATGGCTGTAATCCACGGCCTGTTCAGTTTCCCTTTTAGTCTAACAAGCACAACCTTAGGCATATTGAGTTCAAAAGAAGACCCAGCCATAACGGTTGCTGCATCAAGACCTCCAACCCCTATGGCGATCATGCCCATACCACCGCCTGTTGGTGTATGGCTGTCTGTTCCAAGTGCAATTTTGCCAGGTGCTGCAAATCTCTCAAGGTGTATCTGATGGCTTATACCGTTGCCTGGCTTTGAAAAGTATGCACCATACCTTGCTGCAACGGTCTGGAGAAATCGATGGTCGTCAGGATTCATATAATTTGACTGAATCATGTTATGGTCAACGTAAGAGACAGCGAGTGGTACTTTCACCCTGTCAATCCCTATTGCTTCGAATTGTAACCATGTCATAGTCCCTGTTGCATCCTGTGTATATACCTGATCAACTCTCAAGCCAACAGGTGTATCTGTTTTTAATTCTCCGTAAACCCTATGTGCTTCAAAGATTTTTTCAGCAATATTTTTCCCCAACTCTACCTCCAATAAGAGTTATATAAATTTCTTTATGTGTTATTCTGGCTTGTCCAGAATCCTTCTCAGAATCCTTCTTAAAACCTAAATTGAGCGATTTTATTAATAAGACCTTCTGGATTCTCGCCTTCGCGGGAATGACAGTTTAACCTAATGAGTTTTTATGTCATTCCTGCGGAAGCAGGAATCCAGTATCTTAGAAACCAAATTATCATAAAGAATCGCTCAATTTAGGTATTGAGAAGGATTCTGGACAAGCCAGAATAACACA
>CAMTXX010000016.1:0-19328 GCA_947085825.1 uncultured Nitrospira sp.
ATTATTTATTCTTTGTCTTTCCGTAAGTATCCATATTATTGTAAAATCTCTGAGAGAATAAATGGTTTTATGAAACGATCGAGTTATCTTTTATGGCTTTGTGTATCTGCAGCAGCAGGAACTGCCATAGGCATGCTTTCTGAACGGCAGAATACTTTAAAGGGCGGGCTGTTGGGAGCAGTTGCAGGTCTTGTCGCCGGCACTGTTGCCGTCGGGGTAAATGAGCATGTTACCTCCAGGGGAAAATATCCCTATTACTCAGAGGTGTCTGCCTTGTACGACGAGATTTAACCTGTAACTGCTCAGGTAGATAGGCTGTAGGCTGTTAGCCTAATAGTCTACAACCTAAACAACCTGAGTAGTTACTTTAAGTATATGAACCGGTGATATAATCCTTGAGATAATGTATTTCCGAGGTGAGTTTGCCCACCTGGTTCTGTATTACGTCACGTATGGACAACATCCCTATTACGTTTCCGCCTTCAACCACAGGTAAATGCCTGATGTTTTTTTCTACCATGACCGACATGATGGCGTTCAGGTCATCATCCATCTGCGCAACGATAAGGTTTGAAGTCATGGCGTCTTTCAGCAGAATTTCCTTGAAGCTCTTGCCTTCAAAGGTTAAATAACATTTAACCACGTCTCTTTCGGTAAAAATCCCTACGCTCCTGGAATTTTCCGTTACCATCATTGCGCTGATCTTCTTATTGTTCATTTCCTTCAGCGCCTCTTCCACTGATTTGCCTGCGTCAATCGATACGATATTCTTCCCCTTGGTTTCTAAAAGCTCTTTTACATTCATGTCTTTGCCTCCCTGACTCGATTTTATCGGCGATTCCGGCGCTGCTGCTTAAAGCACCTACTTCTGGTTAAAGCGCCTGCTTTTGGCTAACGCCTATGTAGTTTATGTTAGAGGAAAATAAAAAAAAATGCCACAGATTCTTGTACCCGAAAAATGCAGTTAACCCCAAGGTTTCTACCTGCGAGCGAAGTGAAGCAATCTCGTTTTTGTAATTCATTGAAAACAGAAGATTGCTTCGTACCTTCGTTCCTCGCAATGACAACTATTTTGACTTTTTATGAGACCATCAAAAAAGGCACGGGCAGGGATGCGGGGGAATAACATTTCAGAAAAATCAAAAGCAGCGCTTCAAAAAATACAGTCATTCAGGTTGCCGGAATTGCAGCAAAAGCAGATTGATGTTCTGCGCTTCAGTGCAGAAGTGTGGGGTGAATTTGACAATTTTTTATAAAAAGTTATACAATTTTGCTAAATAGTATAACTTTTTATATGGAGGTTGGAAACCATGTCTACTGTAAAAACCCTATCCAAAGGGCAGATAGTCATACCTGCTGAAATAAGAAAGAGGCATCACATAGAGCCTGGCACAGAGATGCAGATCATGGAATACGGAGGCATTATATATCTTATCCCACCTGTGGAAGACCCCATAAAGGCAGCTTGCGGTCTTTTGCCCCCCAAGCCTTCCCTTTCAGAGAAACTCCTGATAGAACGGAAGAGTGAATTTAGATAATGCACATGGGCCCATTTATCTTTGACAGTTATGCTCTATTGAAGTTCTTTCAAAAGGAAGAAGGATATGAAAAGGTCATTCATCTCTTTAATGAGATAAAGAAAGCAGGGACAGTAAAATACATAAATGCCGTCAATCTCGGTGAAATTATCTATTCAACAAAAAGGGAATTTGGCGATCAGAAGAAGTTAGAGGTCATTGCAAATATTGATAGATTAAATTTTACTATTTTACCTGTTCCAAATAATCTAATATTTCAGGCAGCAGAATATAAGGCACAATACAGCATATCCTATGCCGACTGCTTTGCCCTTGTATCAGCAATAGAGTACAAGGCTGTTGTAGTAACAGGTGACCCTGAATTCAAAAAGGTGGAACATCTGGTGGGTATTTTCTGGGTATAGGAGAGGTAAGAATACCTAAACTGGGGGTTCTTAAGGTTATTGAAAGACCCGCCGGTATGAAAACAGAAGCAGGAACTGAGGTGAAAATTCCGGCGCATAAGGTCATACGGTTTGTTATGACCAAAGACCTGAAAGATTATTTTCAGGGTTAAAGCCAAGAAAAACGAGCGCAGAACAGAAATGAATAATCTATCATCTAAAAACAATGATATAGTCTGGCATCATGCCTCTGTAACCCGGTATAACAGGGAGATTCTTAATAATCACAGGAGCGTTATCCTCTGGTTTACCGGCCTTTCCAACTCCGGCAAGTCAACTATTGCTCATGCCGTAGAAGAGAGACTGCATAGTATGGGATGCAGGACATTTGTATTTGACGGTGACAATGTAAGACATGGCCTATGCGCTGACCTCGGTTTTTCAATAGAGGACCGCGCTGAAAATATCAGGCGCATAGGAGCAATGTCAAAATTGTTTATAGAAGCCGGGGTGATTGCCTTAACAGCGTTTATCTCCCCATTGAGGAGTCATAGAGACCGCGTCAGGGAACTTGTCGGGACAGAAAACATCATTGAAATATACTGCAAGTGTCCGTTGGAAGTATGTGAGCAGCGGGATGTAAAAGGACATTACAAAAAAGCGCGGGCAGGTGAAATAAAAGAGTTCACCGGCATTTCCTCTCCCTATGAGGAACCGGAGAACCCGGATATTATCATCAACACGGACCTGTTGTCAGTTGATGAATGTGTTGTAAGGGTCATGAGCGCCCTTATTGAGCGTGAAATTGTGCCGGCCGGCAAAGGCAGCTTATATGAGCAGAGAAACCGGCAATAGAGAGCGCCTTCCAGATCAAACCCTTGGGATTTTTTCATGGGGCATGCGGAAAATCCCGAATCTCTCATCTTTTTTTGATGAAGATGTAGTTTTCTCTCTATCCAGGTTTAATGAAAAGATTACTGCTATTGCCGGATGGGGAGTAAAAGCAACATCAAAAAAGGCCAGGCGCTTTGCCGCCCGTAAAAATTTGCCGTACATTTCCATAGAAGACGGTTTTCTCCGTTCTTTTGGTCTTGGTGTGAAAAAGACCCCTCCCCTTTCCCTAGTTGTAGATGATGTTGGCATCTATTATGATGCCACAAGACCGTCGCTGCTTGAAAATATCCTTAACTCAGACGGCTGGGAAACTGACAGCCTTATGGAGGACGCACAAAAAGCTATGTCTCTTGTTGTTGAGAATAGTTTGAGCAAATACAACCATGCACCAGACGCTCCTGAGTCTATGTTCAGAAATACGGACAGCAAAAAAGTCCTTGTTGCAGATCAGACGCTGGGTGATATGTCAGTTGTCCTCGGCATGGCAGACAAAAGCTCCTTTGAGAAAATATATGAGACGGCACGGATTGAAAACCCGGATGCGGAGATTTATATAAAAATTCATCCTGATGTAATAGCAGGGAAGAAAAAAGGATACTTGACAGGCATAAAAACAGACAGTAATACCTTCATTATACATGAAGACATCAACCCCTTCTCCCTTATTAAGAAAATGGACAGGGTTTATGTTGTTACTTCACAGCTTGGCTTTGAAGCCCTGCTGCTCAATAAGCCGGTCACGTGCTTCGGCATGCCGTTTTATGCAGGCTGGGGTGTGACAGACGACCGGGTTTTATGTCCGGGAAGGATTAGAAAAAGAACAGTCCTGGAGATTTTTGCTGCTGCGTATCTCAAGTATGCCCGTTATATTTGTCCTGTCACAGGCAAGAGAGGGACTATCTTTGATGTGATTGAACACATCGTCAGGCAGAGACGTTTTTGCAGGAAAGACTCCGGAAATCTCTATTGTTTCGGCTTCAGCTTATGGAAGAGAGAAAATGTAAGGCCTTTCCTTAAAAACCCGAAGAATAATGTGATATTTGTCAGGAACGCCCGTCAGGCAAGGAATAAGGGAATAAATAAAAATTGCCGCATACTTGTCTGGGGGCATAATGATTCCGAAGAGGTAAAAAAACTTGCTTTCACACTGGGTATCTCCATCTGGAGACTGGAAGATGGTTTTATCAGGTCTGTGGGCCTGGGCTCGGACCTTATCCGCCCGATGTCCCTTGTTATGGACAGGAGGGGTATATACTATAATCCGGGAAGGGAAAGCGATCTCGAGTGGATTCTCAACAATTATGAGTTCACCCCTGATATCCTTGAACGGGCTGAACTGCTTCGCCGGCTCATTGTAGATGAGAAGATTACCAAATACAACACCGAAGCAAATATTCCGCTGTCTATCAGGCCGAAAATCTCTCAAAAAGTGAGTTTTGTCCCAGGGCAGGTAGAGGACGACGCATCTATAATAATGGGGGCCGGACAGATAAAAACAAACGAGAACTTGCTGCGCCATGTAAGGTCGTGCAATCCTGAGGCCTTTATTATTTACAAACCCCATCCTGATGTAATGGCAAAAAACAGACGTGGAAAGGCCTCTTTAAGTATAATAAAAGGGTTGTGCGACCACATCGAAACAAAGGCAAGCGTGATTAGCTGCATAGAGGCGGCTGATGAGATACATACCATGACATCTCTGACGGGTTTTGACGCATTACTGAGGGACAAAAAGGTAGTGACATATGGCGCCCCCTTTTATGCCGGCTGGGGATTGACCACGGATAGCGTCAGCATTTCCCGCCGTACAAGAAGTCTTACACTCACTAAACTTATTGCCGGAGCGCTCCTTCTCTACCCACGCTACTGGGATTGGAAAAGCAGGGGCTTTGTGGAATGCGAAACGATTGTGAACAGAATTGTGAAAAAGAGAGAACAGCTCGAAAACAAAGGGCGGCTTCATATATTGCAGCCAGGTTATATAACCAGACAGGCAAGAAAACTCTCCCTCTTACTCAACGGATGGCTGCACAGGTGATAACAGATAAGATAAAAAAATACAGGCGGGCGCTTCTCCTTCAGGGGCCGAGGGGAACTTTTTTCAGCCGCTTTGGAGGCTATCTAAGAAAGCAGGGAATTAAAGTTTACAAAATCAACTTTAACGGCGGGGATGAGATCTTTTATCCGGCGCCGAAGGCATACGCTTTCAGGGGAAGACCTTCGGAATGGGAAGACTTTATTGTAAATTTCTTAAAAGAGAAAAACATTGATGCTGTTTTCCTTTTCGGTGATTGCAGACCCTGTCATCAGACTGCCATTAAGGTTGCAAATCAACTGGGCATAGCTGTTTTTGTATTTGAAGAAGGCTATATCAGGCCTGACTATATTACTCTTGAAAAGTACGGCGTTAACGGACATTCACAGATTCCTTGTAATCCGAAAGCTTACTTGCACCTTTCTGAGCCAAAGGTGAAAAATCCGAGGCCGGCAAGCTCAAGCTTTTTTCGCAGGGCAGGCAGTGCAGTTTTATATCATTTTTTTGAATTGCTGATGCGCTGGCGTTATCCTCATTATCAGTATCACAAGCAGTTTTCATATCTGAAAGAGCCGTTCCTCTGGGTGAGGTCGGGGCTGCGAAAAATTATTTATCGCATTAAAGAGAAAGAAACCGGGATTGAACTTGCTGACAAATTAAAGAAAAAATATTTTCTCGTGCCGCTTCAGGTCGCTGACGACAGCCAGATTGTCTTCCACAGCAAATATAAAAATGTAGAGCAGTTTATTGCAGCAGTAATAAAATCATTTGCTGGTTTTGCAGCAAATGATTTTTTTCTGGTTATCAAGCATCACCCGATGGACAGGGGACATAAGGAATACTCTGCATTTATTAATAGAGTTGCAAAAAAATATGGTGTTCATGAACGGATCATATACATTCATGACCTGCATCTGCCGACCTTGCTTAAAAATGCTCTGGGCACTATTGTGATTAACAGCACATTGGGTCTTTCTTCCCTGCATCACGGCACGCCGTTAAAGGTAATGGGAACTGCCATTTATGATCTGCCGGGTCTGACATTCCAGAAAGACCTTGCTGATTTTTGGCGCAATCCTGGAAAAGTTAATAAAAACCTGCACAAACGCTTTCGCGGATACATTATTGAGCATACTCAACTCAATGGCAGTTATTATGGCGTTTTCCCCTTTAACCTGAAAACAGCAGTTACAGAATTTCGTGAAAAGCTATCATATGATAATATTCAGAGAAGTATAGAAAAGAGACAAAGGGAAGTGTCACCTGATGGGGGAAGCGAAGCGGTGTTCATTGGCAAGGGGAAATAACTGGAGTTTCGTAACCTTTCAGTTACAGGATCGAGTAGACTGAGGGGGCACCCTCTCAGATCTCTCACAGCACCCCGCATATGGTTCACTTACCAGGGCGGTTCCAAAAGTTAATAGTTCTGAATTTATACAGTTGCCAAGAATTACCGGGATATAAAAAGAGGGATGTATATTTGGGCGAAAGGGCGAAACATGGACGGCAAAGTAAAAAGCTCAGGAGGCAAGGCGCGCGAATCAATTATCGCAGGGGCAGACCTCAGTGCCTGCCCTGGCTTTCGGCGACCACAGAGTACCGCCCCTACAGGGTACGTCGCGGTGACGAGGGGTAAAGCGCAACGCAGCATACGGACTTTTTACAAAGCCGTTAATATTTCTTGACTCTCTGCACGTTGTTTGATAGATTTTATCCTAAAAAAAGCATTTAGCCACAGATTTACGCAGATTTATACAGATATATCAAAGACTTATGCAAACAGAATGAATCACCTTTTTGCGCCTAAAGCGCCTACTGTTGGGTGAAGCCTTTTATCTTTTCAGATGTTTGTTTTATCAGTGTTTATCCGTGTTCATCCGTGGCCAACTGAGGTTTTTAGGTTTATAGCAATACATGCGATAAAGCCAAACGCCCTGTGAGGGTGGAATAACGGATATATCTGTGTAAATCTGCGTAAATCTGTGGCCAAATGCTTTTTATAGGTTAATTTATACACAGACACTACCTAATCATACGAGAATATCAATATTGACACTCAACAGGTTAAATGTTAAGCTTTTTATATGCTGAAGAAATCAGTTGTCTTATTTTTGTTGCTTTTTTTTGCTTCGACCGCGTCGTCGGACATTTTTAAGTATGTTGATGAAAATGGTGTTACCTGCTACACTGACGCTCCTTTTGGAAAAAAGACGGAAAAAATTCTTGCTCAAAAAACTAAAATTGAACAAATTCCCCGGATTTTTAATGCCAGCTATAGCGGTTACGTTCAGCAGTCTGCACAAAAATATGAGATCGCACCAGAATTGATACATGCGATCATCAAGACTGAATCAAACGGCAACCACAGGGCGGTATCAAAAAAAGGCGCTATGGGGCTTATGCAGCTTATGCCCGGAACCGCCAATGACATGAATGTCGGGAATCCTTTCAACCCTGAAGAAAACATAGAAGGCGGGACCCGATACCTTAAGTATCTCCTTGAAAAGTTCAAAGGAAATCTGACCCTGGCGCTGGCAGCTTATAATTCAGGGCCAAGAACTGTTGAAAAATATGGAAACGTCCCCCCGATAACAGAAACAAGGCAATATGTCAATAAGGTGCTCGCTTTATATAATGGCAAAAAAAACTACGCCATTTCCACTCCGGCGGCAACTTATCAGGACAAGCCTGCCAAAATATACAAGGTCGTCCTCGAAGACGGTACAATTCTTTTTACAAATTCAACGCTCGCAGGCAAAGGCAAAATAAGGCTTTAGATGTATCCTGATATAACCTCTATGCGGGAGCAGATTCTGGAGTTAAAGGAGCGGAAACGCGCGCTTATTCTTTCGCATAATTATCAAAGGGATGAGGTGCAGGATATTGCCGACTTTGTCGGTGATTCCCTGGAGCTTTCGAGAATAGCCGCCACCAAAGAATGTGAAATGATCGTATTCTGCGGGGTGCATTTTATGGCCGAGAGCGCTTCGATCCTCTCACCTGATAAAACAGTCCTGTTGTCTGAAGTTGATGCTTTATGCCCGATGGCCGACATGATACGTGTTGATTCTCCGAGACCTGTGAGGAAGAGTTTTCCAGGCTTTTATAATCCGCCTGCGTATGTGTTCCCGCCTGAATTCACCTTGAGGGACATCAAAAAGAAGTATCCGGGGGTCCCTGTTGTTGCATATGTGAATACAACAGCCGAGGTCAAGGCTGAAAGCGATATCTGCTGCACCTCTGCCAATGTTGTAAAGGTCATAGAATCTCTGCCTGGCGACGAAGTGATCTGCATACCTGACAAAAATCTTTCGCTTTGGGCAGCAAAGAACACCAAAAAAAAGGTGATCGCCTGGGACGGCTACTGCCATGTGCATGAAAGGGTTACTACAGACGATGTCAGGATGGCAAGGATAGAGCACCCAAAGGCGCTTGTAATGGCACATCCTGAATGCAGACCCGAAGTTCTTGAAATGGCTGATCATGTGACAAGCACCTCCGGTATGCTCAGATATGCACATGCCTCGGATGCGAAAGAGTTTATTGTCGGGACCGAGATCGGGCTTATGCACAGGCTTCGCAAAGAGTACCCAGGGAAACTATTCTATCCCCTCAGAAAAGATATGATCTGTCCGAACATGAAAAAGACTACGCTGAAAAGCATACTGAGGGCTTTTCAGGAAAATACCTATATGATCAAAGTCCCTGAAGAGATCAGAATACCTGCAAAAAGGGCATTGGACAGAATGCTCGAAATTAAATAACATTCCCACTGCCGCATATGATTACATTATAGTGAACACCCTTGAAACCAAAATTGCCGAACAAATCAAAAAAAAAGGACATCTGACCTTTGAGCAGTTCATGTCTATGGCGCTGTACGATTCTGAGTTTGGATATTATAATACTCAAACAAAAAAAATAGGCAAGGCAGGAGATTTTTACACAAGCTCATATCTCCATCCGGTTTTTGGCGCCATAATAGGCAGACAAATTATTGAAATGTGGGATTTGATGGGGCGACCGGATCATTTTCAGTTTGTCGAAATGGGCGCAGGCGCAGGGTATTTCTGCAAGGATTTGCTTGATTCCCTTAAAAATACAGACTTCCTGAGCGCCTTGCAATACACCATTATAGAGCAAAGCCCTGCTATGAGGGAAAACCAGCAGAGTCTGTTAAAGGAATTTTCCGGAAAGGTGCAGTGGATATGCGAATTGCGTGAATGCACGAGCATTACAGGGTGTATCTTTACAAATGAACTGCTCGATGCCTTCCCCGTACACCTTGTAAGGATGGAAGATGGCCTGAAGGAAGTATATCTGGACTTTGATGAAAAAAGCGGTTTTTTTGAACGGACAGGGGATTTGAGCAATGAAGATATTTCTCATTATTTCAGAGATTTCTCCATAGAGATTGCAAGAGGATATACAACAGAGGTCAACCTGAGGATTAAGCCCTGGCTGAATCAGATCAATGAAGCGCTGAAGAGGGGTTTTATTCTTACAATAGATTACGGATACCCTTCATGGGATTATTACAGCGAAGACAGGAATCGCGGCACGATGCTGTGTTATCACAAACACCGGACAAATGAAAATCCTTACATGAATATCGGTAAGCAGGATATTACCGCCCATGTGAATTTTTCATCAGTAAAAAAATGGGGCGAGGAACTCGGGATTAAAACAGCAGGCTACTGCGGACAGGGGGTATTTATGGTGTCCCTTGGGATTGATGAAGATATGAAAAAGATTGCAGAGAACTCGGATGATTTCCAGTTTGAAATAGCAAAGATAAAAAAGCTGATATTACCTCAGGGGATGGGTGAATCACATAAGGTCATTATCCAGTATAAAGGTGTTGAGCCTCCGAAATTGCGGGGATTTTCTATAAGGAATCAGATTAAGACACTCTGAACATCTGTAATGATTTCATGCTTTTCAGTACGTTTTCAGGTGAATGAGCTTCAAGTGTGTATATGCAGTTTTTATCGTCAAACAGTTCAAAAAAAGCTTTAAAATCAAAGGTCCCGTCACATACAGGAAGGTGCTGGTCTGATGTCCTGTCGTTGTCATGGAGGTGCAGTTCTATGATGTAAGGTTTCAGGTCTGATATCCAGTTTTCAAGAGGCGTCTTTGAGAAAAGATTGAAATGTCCGGTATCAAAGCAGACTCCGAAATTATCCGAGTTCATTTTTTCCATGAGCATTTTCAGATTTGTCGGCTCATCCTCGAATATATTCTCAATCGCAATTTTTACTCCTATTGCTGCAGCTCTTGTATTGAGGGGTTGCCATGTCATAAGGCTTTTTTCAAGCCAAAGGTCAATATTTAAGGCATACTTCCATTTTTCATAGCCTGAATGAAAAACTATCGCCTTGGGTTTCAGAATTGCAGATATATCAAGCACATGAGAGAATCTGTTAACTGTAGCCTCGCGGACTTTTGCATCTACTGCTCCGGGTGAAAGATCCATAAAAGGCGCATGGATTGAAAGTGACGGGTTATATTGGAGCATTTCACGGACTGCAAAAATACTTGCGTCTGAAACAGTGTCCAACATGGCCGAGCTGAAGTATATTTCAAGGTTCAGGCTGTTTTTTATAATAAAATCAATATATTCCTGAATTCTATCAAAGGGAATATGGATGTGGGGATGTATCACTTGGTTGAAACTGCCGGCTCCTTTACTGTGGCTGGCGCTTCTTTAGGCATAGCTGTACTGTCCTTCTGTTTTTGGGCCGGGGAATTATTCTCAGCGCTTTTCTTGCCTGAAGCATAATCAGTGACATACCATCCTGTCCCTTTCAGAACAAAGGATGTGTTAGAGATCATTTTTTTCAGGGCGCCGTCACAATCAGGACAGGTTGACAACGACGCTTCAGTGATTTTCTGTATTATCTCCAATTGATTATTGCATTTTTCACATACATACTCATATATCGGCATTTTTACGAACCTCCAAATAATAAACTTAATTGTATATAATAACTTAGATATTGAAATCACGTCAATTTCAGGAAGATATTTTAAAAAGTATATAATATGAAGATGGTTATCGGACTGACAGGAAATTATGGCATGGGAAAGAGCTTTGTGCTTTCGGTCTTCAGGGAGCTTGGGGCTATAGTCATTGACAGTGATGATATCGTTAATCTTATCCTTCACGATAAGAACGTGATTCTCGATATTAAGAAAATCTTAGGGGACGGGATAGAAAAGAAAAACAGCACACTTGACAAGGAAATTGTTGCAAAAATAATATTTAATAACAATGAATTAAGGCATAAACTTGAAGTATTACTTCATCCTATGGTTTTCGATAAAATAGAGACTTATCTCCAGAAAATCAAGGGGAAAAGGCAGCTTATTATTGTAGAAGTCCCCCTTCTTTTTGAAGGCGGATATCAAAACAGGTTTGACAGAACGGTAACAGTCTTTACCACTCAAAAGGCTGCCTTGGAGAGATTGATGAAGGCCGGGGTATCCCGCAGCAATGCAATGAAAAGACTTAAGGCCCAACTGCCGATACAGACAAAGAAGAAAAAGGCTGATTATCTGATTGATAACAACGATTCTAAGCAGAACACACGCAAGCAGGTAAAAAATATTTACAAACAGTTACTCAGCGAGTAACTGCTCAGGTGGATAGACTGAAGGGAGGTAGACTGAAGGTGGACGACGAAAGGCTTTTAGGAACTTCAGCCTTCGACCTAAACACTGGGTAATTACTTATGCAGGGTCTACATCTATCCTTATCTGAATTTTCTGTGAGCGATCAAAGGTTTTCAGCGCCTTTCTTGCTGCGTTATTCAGCGCTTTTCTATCAACAGATTTAAGAATAATCGAGAATTTCTCAATCCCTTTTTTGTTTCTGTTGATTGCAGGGCCGAGTATTTCAATATTCGGGTCAGCCTCATGGATTATTTTTCTGATTTTTTCTGATAGTTCAGGAGTACCGCTGAATATGATGCTCAGGAGCTTTGCATATGGCGGGTAATTGAGGCTTTTTCTCATAGACAGTTCTTCTTTGGCAAAAGAGGCATAATCGTTGTGCCGCAGTTGCTTAAATAGAGGGGACTCGGGAAACCTTGTTTGAATCAATACCTCACCCTCCGGTTCAATCAGGTCAATGATAGATGAGAGTTCCTGATAGGCCTTTTCCATGGCCCTGAAATCCGGCAGATTCAGTGACGAATCAACATTCAAAACAGCTGCCATGGAATACTTATCAGTTACCGTGATACGTCCGGTCATCATTTTTGTGCCTATCAGTATCTTTGAAAAATCGCCTGAAATAAGCCTCGAGAGCTCCTCTTTTTCAGATTTCTTTTTAACATTATCGCTGTCAAACCTCAGGGTTGGTATTTCAAAGAGTTCTTCTATATGCTCCTGCACCCTCTGCGTCCCGCTTCCGAGAAGCTCGAAATTATGGCTTTTGCATCTGCTGCATTTTTCAGGAACAGGCTGTGTCTTGCCGCAATAATGACATTTCAGCGTATTATCGTTCTTGTAAAGCGCCATCGGGACATCACACGCACGGCATTTTTCGATATGGCCGCATTCGTGGCAGAGAAGCACGGAAGAATAGCCCCTTCTGTTTATAACGAACATTACTTTGCTGTTTTTCCTGATATGTTTTTTTGCAGCCTCGTAAACTGTTTTAGAAAAATCGGGTTTTATTTTTTTCTCAAAACGCATGTCAGCAATGCGTATGGCAGGACGCTTGACCGCAGGAGAAGGTTTTACAAGCTTGTATTTATTCGATATTGCATTATAATATGAATCTATTGACGGGCTTATCGAGGAGAGAATGACCGCAGCTTTTTCTATAAAACCCCTCATGACCGCAACATCCCGTACGTTATAGCGGCTGCCTTCCTCTATTTTATATGACTGGCTGTGTTCATTGAGCACCATGATCAGTGAAACCTTCTTCATCGGCGCAAAAAGCGCAGCCCTTGTGCCGATTACTATATCGTATCTGCCGGAGAGTAGGCCTTCGATATATTCTGAGCGTCTTCCCCGAGATATTTCTCCGTGCAGCAGGCAGATCCGTTCTCCGCAGAGTTCTTTAAAAGCAGTGTAAAGCAGGTCAGCCTGGGTGATGTCGGGAAGGAGTACGATGACGTTTCCGACTGTGCTGAGCAGCCTGAAAAGCATCGAATACTCATACAAAAGCGAAGGGGCATGTAAAAGAAAACCCCTATACCTGTTTGCGCTGATTGCTCCTTTAATATCCAGCATGTCTTCTTCTTTAATATCCAGAAAATCTATCGGAACATTTTGATAGACCTCTTTTTTTGCTTTTCCGGCCCGTGTTTTGGTAAATACTTCTCTTGGCAGGGTTTGTTTCAGGACAAGACCTTCCGTGGCTATATAGTAATCAGACATCCACCTGAGGAGCTTGAGTATGGATTTACCGATAATTACAGGCTCTCCGGGGATTAGCTGTAATTCCTTGAGAGATCCGGTGGGCGGAGAAGTGTTTTTGCCGAGAATAACACCCTTAGTCAGCTTATTTTTTAGCGGGGCTTCAATGACCAGTCCCGGCTGTACTAACTCAGTCAGGGATTCCGGGCAACTATAAGTGAGGGGGCCGAGATTAATCGGGAAAAGCAGATCAAAACATTGCATAAAAAATTTTCTGTTTCATAAAGTTTTATCGGGCGTGGAAACATCAATTTCAGAATTTGAACCAACCGCATAATAAAGGTATCCAAGAGCGATTAGAAAAGATAACGGTGCACGGAACGGGAATGGTATGTCTAAAATGGTGTGCATGACCTGAAGGATGATCGCAGGAGTGAAGGAAACAACGGACAGACGTATTAAAGCTTTATAATCCAGATTGGCCTGAAATTTTTTTGCAAATAAAATTCCTATTCCGGCAATAAGGAGCGCCTGTATGACATGAAAGAGAAACGAGTAGAGCAGGATAAAAGGGAAAAGAATGACTGGAAGCGCCCTGCTGAATGCTTCTAACCAGCCATAAAGCACTTTTTGATCAATAATTAACTGATCAATGTCTTTTAAATCAAAGGCGCGAAATTCTTTTGAATTGTTTTTTATTATAAGCTCTGATTTTGTCAGTAAAACCAAGGCGCGGGTTTTATCCAAAGAGGTTATTTGGCCTGAAGTATCGATTATTGCAAAAGGAGTATTTTTCTCAGGCACGTTAATAAAATAAGGGGTCTGCTCTTTTATGGACACTTTCCCCCTGGAAACAGTAATTACAGGGACCTGTTTCACATATTTGGGCGCTTCAGCGGACAAGAACTCTGATACTTCTGAATGCATTCGTGAGACTTCGGGAATCCAGAATAAACATAAAATAAACAAAAGGTAACTGAGGGAGAGCCCCTTCCAGTTTTTGGCGACATCCTGATAAAAAGATTTTAAATAAAATGAAAAGTAAAGAGAGTGAATATAACTATATTGCTTCATATGATATTTTTTTATCCTTAGGCATAAAATATATTTTCTTATCTAAAGGTCCGGTTTATAAAACAAGAGGTCAGCCACATAAGTTTAACATAACGTTTCTTATAGTGAAAATATATTCATGAAGATTCGTTATGGCTCTTTACTAATTTGATTTATTTGCTAAAATATAATCAATATAGCAAATAATAATTTAGTCAAATTACAGAGGAGGAGACATGAAAACAAGAGTATTTGCAATGCTTACGTTAGTTGTATTCAGTTTTGGAATTACGGGTTGTGCAACAATGCAGGAAGATCATAAAGGCGCAACAACCGGCGCAGCCGTAGGTGCAGCAACAGGCGCACTTGCTGGCGCAGTTCTTGCTGAAAGGGGGGCCAAAACAGAAACAGCGGTTATCGGCGGACTTTTAGGAGCTTTGGTAGGAGGGGCGATAGGACATTACACCTATGATGCCAAAAGAACAAGGCAGGAGACAGAGCAGAAATACGGTTATCAGCAGGGACAGGGAACAATGGTTAGAATTGAAAGCGCATCCGCAGAACCGGCCATGTTCAACCGCGGAGAAAAAACAGAACTTGTTGTGACTTATGCCATCTTAGGCGCTTCGCCTGACGCAGAGTTCAATATCACAGAGACACGCGAGATCAGACTGGGGAACGAACTTGTAGGAAAACCTGAAGTGAATGTTAAACGGAAAGGAGGGACATATATCTCTAAAGTTCCGTTGTTTCTGCCGTCAGATGCAAAGAGAGGGACATATAAGGTTTTAACGACAGTTCAATCAGCCACCTCAAAAGATTCCAGGGAAACAACATTTATGGTCCACTAAATAGGAGAAGAGTTATGGGCCGGTACTGACGCCGGCCCATGTAATCAGCGGATTAAACAGAAATATCAGTCTTATGTCCTGCATTCCAACGACGTAAGAGGGGTGTTTTTTCTCAAATCTTCGACAGCGTTTATGAGGATTTCAGCAGCTTTCTGTATTTCGTCCTCCGTGTTGTCTTTACCTACACTCAGTCTGATTGAAGATAAGGCTTCCTGCTCGGAAAGTCCCATAGATATTAATACCCTTGAGGGTATTTGTTTTCCCGAATGACAGGCTGAACCCGAAGAAATTGCTACATGGTCCTGAATCTTATTGACAAGGTCATCAGAAGATACTCCGGGGATATATATATTTAAAGTATTGGGAAGTCTCATTGTCCTGTGTCCGTTAAGCCGTATATCAGGAATTCCGCACAGGAGTTTTTTAAAAAGGATTTCCGTCAAATTTGACGTATGGGAGACTCTGAGTTTAAGGTCTCTCATGGTTATCTGACATGCCTTTGCAAAACCCGCAATGCCCGGCACATTCTCTGTGCCTGGCCGCAATCCCATCTCATGACCGGCGCCGAACATCAACGGCGCCAGTTTGACCCCGCTTTTTACATAGAGGGCGCCGATTCCTTTCGGCCCGTAAAATTTGTGAGGGACCAGCGTGAGCAGGTCAATTTGTGAGTTATTCAGGGTAAAATACGCTTTTCCTATGGACTGAGCAGCGTCTACATGAAATAGTATGGAGTTTTGTTTTGCAAGAACCCCGATATCTTCAACCGGCTGTATTACGCCAGTTTCATTATTTGAATGCATGATCGATATGAGTATTGTATTTCCCCTTATTGCCTTACGAATATCATCGATAATAACTACACCGCTGCTGTCAGCGCCAATATAGGTGACCTCAAAACCAGTGGATTCAAGATGTTTGACTGCATTGAAAACCGAGGGGTGCTCAATTAGAGATGTTATGATATGACCGGTTTGATGAAGCATCCCGGTCCCCAATAAGGCGAGGTTATTAGCTTCAGTTCCCCCGGAGGTGAAAAAAACTTCCCCCGGTGAGCATTCAAGGAGATCTGAAATGCATTTGCGCGAGGTCTCTATTATTTCCTTTGCTCTTCTGCCTTGCAAATGACTGCTTGACGGATTTCCAAAATCTCTTTTCAGGCAGGAAAAAATCGCATCTGAAACTTCAGGGTCAACCGGAGTTGAGGCATTATTATCCAGATATATCATTGACTTTGATTATATCATGAAATGTCCCGGTGAATGACATTCAAATCAATATTCTTCTTCTTGATGAGTTTAGACATTTCCTCGGCAATGGCAGGCGACCGGTGCTTGCCGCCGGTGCATCCGAAGGCTATCGAAAGGTAAGACTTGCCTTCCTTGATATAAAAAGGGACAAGAAAATTTAAAAGATCACTGACTTTTCGAATGAATTTCTTTGTTTCAGGATGTTTCAAAACAAAATCTGATACCTTCTTGTCCGTGCCGTTGAGGTCTTTCAGAACAGGGATGAAATGAGGATTCGGCAAGAACCTCACATCAAAGAGAAGGTCGATATTTTGGGAGACGCCGTACTTAAATCCGAACGATATGAGACTGACCGCAAGATCTTTCCGGTGTTTTGCAGAAGCATACATGGAGGATACTATCTTTCTCAGTTGGTGCGGAGATAACGAGGTGGTATCGATAATCCTGTCAGCGTTCTTCTTTAGTGGAGCAAGTATCTTATCCTCTGATTCGATGGCGTCTTCTATTTCTCCTCCAAGCGGATGAGGTCTCCGGGTTTCCTTGAAACGCCGGACCAGGACATCTGCCTCAGCTTCAAGAAACAGTATCTCAACCCGGCATTTTGATCTGATTGCTTTGAGCGCCCTATCTATATCGGAAAGAAATTCTTTTTCACGTATATCTACTCCGATTGCAATATTTATTGTGCCGGCCTGGCCGGAGATTTTCGTAATAAGAGAGCTTATAAGGGAAACCGGAAGGTTGTCCACACAGAAAAAACCGGTATCTTCAACTGCCCGCAGGGCAACGGTTTTGCCTGAACCGGATAAGCCTGTAATAATGAGGACCCGTGAGAATATTCTCTTCTGACGGGTTGACTTGCCTTTTATTTGAGATGGTTTTCCGTTCACAGGAATGTGCGTTATTTCACAGGTTCTATAAGGCCGAAATTGCCGTCCTGTCTTCTATAGATTACATTGATATCTCCACTGAGATCATTAATAAATACGAAAAAACTCTTGTCAAGAAGTTCCATCTGCATGGACGCTTCATCAGAACTCATAGGCTTCAGTTCAAAGCGTTTATTCTTTATAATGCGAGGCCCCTCGTACAAAGAAGAAGATTCTGTTGCGGCTTCGGTATTTTTGACAGAAGCTTTCCTGTGTGACAAAAGCTTCTCTTTGTATTTCTTGACCTGACGGTCAAGCTTTTCGGAGACTTCATCTATTGCGGAATAGATTTCTCCGGTTACGCTCTCGGCCTGTATAAGCATTCCGTCGGCTTTCAACTGGACTTCAGCCTTATGGCGGTATTTTTCAACGCTGAGAGTTACGATAGCCTCTGAGATGTCGGATGAATATCTCTCGAATTTTTTAATTTTTTCTTCCGCATAATTCTTCAGTGCAGGTGTAATTTCAAGATGTCTTCCGTTGACTAAGATGTTCATAATTTTCTCCTTACCTTATTTAGTGGTTAAATGTTACGGACATTATTTTCTTCTTTGACTCTGAGGGCGTATTTTCAGTTCATCGCGGTATTTTGCTATTGTTCTTCTTGCGATCGTAATATTTTTACTCTTAAATATATCTACAATACGCATATCACTTAGGGGTTTGCCCGAATCCTCCTCGGATATTATTGTCTTGACCATCTCCTTGACAGAGGTTGAAGATAGTTCTCCCGAATCACTGGGGATTGCGTTGCTGAAAAAGTACTTGAAGCTGTATATGCCGCGCGGGCACGACAAGTATTTGTTGGAAGTTACCCTGCTTATCGTGCTTTCGTGGAGATCCAATTCAGAAGCGATATCTCTAAGATTTAGTGGTTTTAAAACATTTATCCCTGTATCAAAAAAATCTCTCTGAAAAATCAGAATACTTTCAGTCACCCGGTAGATTGTTTTGTTCCGCTGATCAAGGCTCTTCAAAAGCCAGATAGCAGAACGCAATTTATCTTCCAGAAACTGCCTTTCTTCTTTTGGTACGGCATCCTTTTGTTTTAAAAGTTTTTGATAATAAAGACTGAGCCTGATTTTCGGCAAGCCCTCATCGTTCAGGACGATCTGGTAACCGCCGTCGGTTTTCAGAATAAATACATCAGGTGTTATGTAATCCGCAGTTGACGAGGAAAATTTTTTCGCCGGTTTTGGGTCAAGGCCTTCAATTACTTTGACCGCTGAGAGTATCTCTTCGACAGAGACATTGTATTCTTTAGCTATCTGCTGGTATTTTCTTTTTCCGATCAGCTCCAGATTATTGATTACCAGACTTTCCGCAAGTGTTCCCTGCATATTCATGGCTTTCAGCTGCAACTGGAGACACTCTTTTACATCCCTGGCAGCAATGCCTGGCGGATCAAAGCTCTGGATCAGTGTCAAAGCCTTTCTGGCCGTTTCCATATCAGACTTTGAGAGTGACGCGATCTCCTCTTCTGTGATTCTGAGATATCCATTTTCATCGATGTTGCCGATTATGAGCTCTGCTACTTCCCTTATTTCTTCGGATTCTTTTGACAGGCGAAGCTGCCAGATTAAATGCTCAAAAAGATCAGCTGCCGTACTGAGAAAATATTCGTATGACGGGTGGGTCACATTGCCGGATGTAAAATATCCCAGGTCTCTTCCGTCAGAGTTCCTTTCTTCAAAGTAATCATCTGAGGAAAAATACGCCAGTTTTTCAAGGGAAAGTTCAGTGTCGTCAGAATCCGGAGGTATTTCTGCAAGGGATTCTTTTTCATCCTGAGTGAGTTCTTCCGGAGAAGTAATATCCGACAACTCCTCAAGAAATGGATTTTCTATCAACTCCTGATTGATTGTCTGTGACAATTCTAACTGCGGCATCTGCAATAGTTTTATCGCCATCTGAAGCTGTGGAGTAAGCACCAGCCTTTGAGAAAGCTTCAGTTCAAGACGATTTTCCAGCGCCATTTATAACCTGAACTCCTCTCCCAGGTATACTTCTTTTACTTTCGGC
>CAMTXX010000017.1:0-7548 GCA_947085825.1 uncultured Nitrospira sp.
CCCGATCTCTATCGGGGACCGCCTGTTTGAAAGAGACCTCGATCTTAAAGCGGAGACCGTACACCCGAAAAATGCAGCCGGCAAGGACATGGATGACTGAAAAGTATTTTGTCCCGACAGAAGTCGGGATTGAAATTAAAAGACTTTGAAGGCGTCCATGTCCTTGCATACAAAATTCAACTGCATTTTTCGGGTTAATCATTATTCGTTATTCCAGCTTGATGGAACCCTGTGATGTATGCGGCATAATTGAAGATTCCTCGCAGCAAGCTATGGGGAATACGCTCGCTATCCATTTAAGTCGCCATGTTTAAAATAGCCCGAGGGCGTTAAGAAACACTATAATTACCAGCACAGGGGATATTATTCGTATGCACCACAGCCAGACATTAAAGGTTTTTGCGTAAAATGTCCCTTCAAAATCACTTTTTATGATTTCTTTGTTCAGCCGCCACCCGACAAAGAGAGATATTGAAACAGCGCCCAGCGGCAGGAGATAATTTGATGCAAGTTTATCAAGGAAATCAAAATATCCGCTGCTGTAAGTTACTCCGATGCCTGTCAGAAAACAGATGAAACCGAACATTGCAGCCCCCAGATGTCGCGGCATATTATGTTCGTCAGAAAAATATGCTGTGATGACCTCAAGCAGGGAGATGGCTGAAGTCAATGCTGCCACAAACAGGAGTATGAAAAATGCCGTAGCCACCCATGTGCCTCCGGGCATTTGCAGGAAAGCCGCAGGCAGGGATACAAAAACCAGGCCCGGGCCCTGGGCCGGCTCCTGTCCGAAGGAAAAGACAATAGGGAATACTGCAAATCCGGCCAAAAGGGCAATTCCGGTGTCCATAGATACAACCCACCCTGCAGAACCTGATGCGCGGTGGTCATGCTGTTTCAGATAACTGCCGTAGGTTATCATGGCTCCCATGCCGAGGCTTAAAGAAAAGAAGCACTGTCCTATTGCCGCAAGCACGGAAGCTCCGGTGAGCTTGGCAAAGTCGGGCTGAAGCATAAATTTAATCCCCGGCATTGCGCCGGGCAGGGTAAAACTGTAAGCTATCAGGCCTATCAGGATAAAAAGCAGGGCCGGCATTAGTATTTCATTCCATCGTTGAATTCCTTTTTGCACACCGGCCGCCACTATGGCTATTACAACTGCGGTAAAAATACCATGATAAAATATCTGATGAGAAGGGGAGGAGGTAAGGCTTGTGAAAATTTTTTTGACCTCTTCCATTGAATGGCCCGGCTCAAAGACCCCTGCAATTGATTTGTAAATAAAGCCTAAGGACCAGCCTGCAACAACGCTGTAGTAAGAAAGTATTACAAAGGCCGCCAGTATGCCTATGAATCCGACAATCTGCCACGGCGATTTTTCACCCGCAGCCGTTTTGAAGGCCCCGACCGGATTGCGCTGGGTTGTTTTTCCCAATAGTACTTCGGCAATAATAATAGGCAGACCAAGAAAGGCAACAGCTAAAAGATATACCAGCACAAATATGCTGCCCCCGTGTTCCCCTGTCATATAAGGAAATCGCCATATATTGCCCAACCCTACGGCGCTGCCCGCGGCTGCGAATATAAAACCCGCCCTGCTTCCCCAATGGCTTCTCCCGATCTCCTGCATTCCCGTCACCTCTTGCGGCCTGAATATGTTGAAAATAATTGTTTAATTATACTCAAATTCACAATCTTGTGGAAGTGTCAACTGTTAGTAACACATAAGCTGTCCTTATCTGTAGCACATTGTTAGTAACACAGGCGACCGAAACTGTTGCACTTTCACCTCCTGTTGGTATTTAATATCCGGTATGCCGGAACTTACGCCATTGATGAAACAATACGGCTCTATCAAAGAGCAATACCCGGACTGTATAGTGCTTTTCAGGCTCGGAGATTTCTATGAAATGTTCGGCGAGGATGCAGCGACAGCGTCCAAAATCCTCCAGATTGCGCTGACAACAAGGGACAAATCCAAAGAGGAGCCCATGCCCATGTGCGGGGTCCCCTATTTTGCCGCGGAATCTTATATTTCCAAGCTCATCAAGGCAGGGCATAAGGTTGCGGTATGTGAACAGATGGAAGACCCCAAAGATGCAAAAGGGATTGTTGCCCGGGCAGTAGTAAGGGTCATCACTCCGGGCACACACACACCTGACCACCCGAAAGAAAACACCTATATCCTCAGTATTTTTCCCTCAGGCAACAAACACGGGATAGCTGCAGCGGACATCTCAACCGGGCAGTTCATGGTCTTTGAAACCAGGGAGAATATAGAAGACGAGGTCAACCGGTTCGAGCCAAAAGAGATTTTAATGCCTGCCAGTCTCAAAGACAGCATCCATTACAGACAAACCTTGTCGGAATTCTATATTTCAGGCTTTGATGACTTTTCATATGATTATGCCGAAGCCTACAAAACTCTCCTGAGACATTTCCTGGTATCCTCGCTCGAAGGATACGGATGCGAAGGATTTTCAGCAGCAATTTCCGCCGCAGGCGCACTCATACACTATCTGGAAAGCACACAAAAGGGATTTCCGGCTTTCAAAAAAATAACAACTCTCCAGCAGACCGACTATATGTTTCTGGATGCGGCAACCCAGCGGAACCTTGAATTGACCCACAATCTCAAAGACGGCTCACGCGAAAACACCCTCTTGTGGACCCTTGATGAAACACTGTCGCCGATGGGGGGGAGATTTTTGCGGGCTGCCCTCCTGCGGCCCCTTACCGACCTCAGGGAGATCAATAAACGGCAGGCGGCAATCGAATATCTTGCAGATGATTTTGAACTCATGGAGACCATCAGGACTTCACTGAGAAACATACAGGACATCGAAAGGCTCGCATCCAGAGTGTCTTCCGGGACTGCAAACGCGCGTGACCTGACAGCCCTAAAGAATTCCCTGTCTCACCTTCCAAAGATAAAAAAAGCGCTTTCTCTATCAAAGGAACATTACCTGAAATCCGTTTCAGGCGCAATCTCGGAGTTCTCTCTTCTGAGGGAGCTTATAGAAAAGGCCATTGCCGAGAGCCCTCCCCCGGGCATAAGAGACGGCGGGATAATACGGGACGGCTACCACCCCGAAGTGGACACGCTCAGAAACATATCCTCTAAGGGCAAAAATTTTATCACCGAGATGGAACTCAGGGAGAAGAAAAGAACAGGCATATCTTCCCTGAAAATCGGTTATAACAAGATCTTCGGATACTATATAGAGATCACAAAGGCCAACCTTGATATGGCCCCCGAAGACTACATACGCAAACAGACCCTTGTCGGCGGCGAGCGGTTCATTACGCCTGAGCTGAAAGAATATGAAAACAAGGTACTCGGCTCTGAGGAAAAACTGAAGAATCTCGAACAGGCGGTCTTTCACCAGGTCCTTGCATCAGTTCAGGAAGAATCAGACCAGCTCCTGCAGACAGCAAACACACTTGCTGTCGTGGACTTTCTTGCGTCCTTGACAGTCGTGGCAAAGCGCCATAATTATCAAAGACCCATGATGGTTGAAGAATGCGTCATTGACATGAGCGAGGCAAGGCATCCCGTGCTCGACCGGATATTGTCCGGGGGAAGGTTCATCCCCAATAATACCTTTATCGATATGCAGGATAACCGGTTGTTGATACTGACAGGTCCGAACATGGCGGGGAAATCCACCTACATGAGACAGGTCGCCCTCATTGTATTAATGGCGCAAATAGGCAGTTTTGTGCCGGCGGCAGCCGCAAAGATAGGCATAACAGACAGGATATTCACCAGAATCGGGGCCTCGGATTTTCTTTCAAAAGGCCAGAGCACCTTTATGGTAGAGATGATAGAGGTGTCCAATATCGTTCATAATGCTACTGAAAAAAGTCTGATCATACTGGATGAAGTAGGCAGAGGGACGAGCACCTTTGACGGCATAAGCATCGCCTGGGCGCTTGCCGAACATATTTTGAATAAAATTAAAGCCAGAACCCTGTTTGCAACCCATTACAACGAGCTCACCGAGCTTTCGCTTATCCATGACGGGGTAAAGAACTATAATATTTCAGTCAGGGAATGGGGAGATGAAATAATCTTTTTAAGAAAGATAGAGGAAGGCCCGGCTGACAAAAGTTATGGGATACAGGTGGCGCGGCTTGCAGGGGTTCCGGACGCTATCATAAGCAGGGCAAAAGAAGTTCTGTATAACCTGCAAAACGAATCCCTGAATGAGACCGGCAAACCCAAACCCTCCAGCGGAAAGACAAAGAAACGCAGAGAGCAACTCGACCTTTTTTCATCCGCACATGATGCTGTCATCAGCGAAATAGCCAATCTTGAGACAGACAGCCTCACCCCTGAAGAAGCTCTTGCGATTATGAAAGAACTCAGGGGGAAATTAAAGTCCTGAAGTTTTCTGACCATTAACCTAAAAACGGCAGTTAGCCACGGATGAACACGGATAAACACTGATAAAACAAACACCTGAAAAAATAAAACTCTTCACCAAATAGGTGATTCACTTTGTCTGTAGAAGTCTTTGATATATCTGTGTAAATCTGCGTAAATCTGTGGCCAAATGCTTTTTATAGGTTGAAACAGCGCAGCCGAATATCAGCAGAACGCTATTGAACGACTCTACGGATATTTTGCCGAAGTTTATCGAGACGACAACGGCAGTGGCGGGCTTTGCATAAGGGTATTTGAAAAGCCCCAATCAGAACAATCCGGGATGGTCTGTTCGATCTTCGATAAGTTTTAACAGTTCAGCATAGGAGATTATCCTGACCCCGAGGGCCTTTGCCTTTTGGAGTTTTGAGCCGGGGTCTTCTCCGACCAGGAGAAAATCAGTCTTTGCAGAAAGGGCTGAAGATGGGCGGCCTCCATTGTCTTCGATCATCTCTTCCACTTCTTTTCTCGGCTTTGGCAACGTGCCGGTGATTACAAAGGAGAGCCCATTCAGCGGCAGTTTCTGGTCAACGCCGGCGGTAAAGTCCGGGTTTTTAATATCCAGCCCCAATTTGATCATCGAATCAAGGGTGCGCAGATTTTTTTCATCATTGAAGAATGCCGACACCGAAGAGGCGGTCTTTTCACCCATCTGTTTTATCTGTATGATCTTCTCAGCGGATATGTGGTAGAGGTCAGCTATACTCCTGAAATTCTTTGCAAGGAGCTTTGCCGAATACTCGCCGACATGGAGGATACCGATTGCAAAAAGAAATTTCGCAAGCGTAGTATGTTTTGATCTTTCTATCGCCTCGATAAGGTTTTGCGCGGATTTTTCAGCAAACCTCGGCAGCTCCAGCAGGCCCTCTTTTTTCAGCCTGTAGATATCCTCGAAGTGCTTTATCAGCCCTCTTAAATACAGGAGTTCAACGTTTTTTTCTCCAAGCCCTTCAATATCCATCCCTCCGCGTGATGCAAAATGGATGATCTTCTCCTGCACCTGTGCAGGGCAGTGCAGGGATACACACCTGACAGCAACCTCTGCTTCTTCTCTGATGACACTTGCGCCGCAGGCAGGACATTTCTCAGGGAGCGAAAAAGACCTTTCTACGCCCGTTCGCTTTTCCTTGATAACCATTACTACACGGGGTATTACGTCTCCTGCGCGTTCGACCACAACCGTGTCGCCTATCTTTATATCTTTCCTTTTGATCTCATCCCAGTTATGGAGCGTTGATCGGGAGACCGTGACGCCGCCGATCTTTACAGGCTCAAAGACGGCAAACGGAGTTATTACCCCTGTCCTGCCTACGCTTCCATGTATCTCCCTTATCTTTGTTGTCCCCTGATGGGCCTCGAATTTATAGGCTATGGCCCATCTGGGCTCTCTTGTCTTCATCCCTAATTTCTGCTGCAGCCCGAAGTCATTCACTTTTATCACTGCGCCGTCGGTCTCGAAGGTGAAGTCACCACGGTTTTCTTCGATCTCCCTGACAGCCTCGATAACAGCCTCTATCCCTTTTGCGATTTTCATTTTGGCCGGGACCGGGAATCTTGCCTCTGACAGCCATGTTATAAGCTCAGCCTGGCTTTTCAGTTCCAGCCCCTTCACCGCTCCCATGCCGTAACAAGCAAGATGAAGCTTGCGTGATGTTGTGACAGCAGGGTTGAGTTGTCTGATAGATCCGGCTGCGGCGTTCCTGGGATTGGCAAACAGAGGCTCGCCTTTTTCTTGTCTTTGTTTGTTAAGTTTTTCGAACTCCTCTATGTTTATAAAGACCTCGCCGCGGATATCAATCTCCTCCGGAGCTTTTTCAGGCCCTTCTATTTTAAGGGGCACTGCCTTGATCGTCCTGATATTCCGGGTAACGTCCTCTCCCACATATCCGTCCCCCCTTGTTGACGACTTGTAGAGCAGTCCGTTCCGGTAGCTCAGTTCTATCGCAAGTCCGTCATATTTTGGCTCTACGGTGTATTCTATTTCGTTGTCGCTGTCGAGCAGCCTCTTCAGCCTTTTATCGAACTCCCTGAGTTCCTCGAGTGAAAAGGCGTTATCAAGCGACAGCATCGGCTCCGTATGTTTTATCTTTTCGAATTTCTCAAGCGGCGGCGCACCGACCCGCAGTGTAGGAGAATCCGGAAGTCTATAGTGGTATTTCTCCTCAAGTTCCTTAAGGCGGCGGTACTCCAGGTCATATTCAGCATCTGAAATAACAGGAGCATCGAGGACATAATAACGGTAACAGTGATAGTTCAGGTCTTTTACGAGCTGTTCTATCTCCTTTTTTATATCTTCAGGAATTTTTTCAGATGTGTTCATTTGCATAAAAGCACCTGCTTCCGGGTTTTGGTCCTGAGAGTTCGTCCCTCAGAAATCGCAATGCTGAAAGGGCCGCCTCTTCCTTGTTTTGTATCCTGTCTCCTTTCAATCTCATCTCTTTTATGATCGTTTTTTTGTCTTTGCTTATCCCGACATAGACAAGGCCTCTCTCTTTGCCTTCAAGCACGTCAGGGCCGAGATTGCCGGTGGTGGACAGCGCGTAATCAGTCCCGGTGAGCAAGCGTATCTTTTCGGCCATCTCTTTTGCTGTCTCCCTGCTTATTACGCCGTGAGATGTGATGGTTTCCGGCGATACCCCCAGGATCTTCTCCTTGGATGAGACCGAATAAGTCACGACCCCTGCCTCAAAGAATCTGCCTGCGCCGGGAAGCCAGGTGAGGTAATGGCTTATGAGTCCGCCGGTGCATGACTCGGCAACAGAGAGCGTCAAACCTTTTTCTGTGAAAAGCTGATGCACCTCACGGATGATCTTTAAAATTTTCTCAGTCATCTTCCGGTCCCTGTATATATAACATGAATATCTGAAAACTGCATTGCTTATTTTGGTTTCCAGACTTTCCCTTTGTCAATAATATAAACCGAAGAAACGTGCATTTTTCAATTTTTTTCGGATAGACTTTTCAGAAAAAAACTTTCAGCTGTAACAGCAAAGTGAAAATGTCTGGTCTTAGCAAAATGAAAATGTCTGGTTTGAGAAGTGCTAAACTGTCTGATTTAAAAGGAGGACAGGATGGCAGGAAAGGACATTTTCATGGTAAGGCAGAAGGAACTAAAGAGA